>JADFKA010000005.1 GCA_022565135.1 Pseudomonadota bacterium | reverse complement strand
TCGTTGGTCCATCTTCGGATTAAAGCGGAGGTTCTGCTTTATCTGTCTTAACGCAAGGCGAGTGCCTTGTATCCCTGCAACGACGCAAATTTAGTGTCGTTGCAATTCAACCAATGCGGTGAACCCGCAACTTTAAAGGAGGTGATGTGCACCATTGTCAAGAAATGCCCGTTTTCGGGCAAACTGGTTTGCGCTGGGTCGGTCCCCGACGGGGAAAAATCAGCGTTGCCTGCGACCAGGCAGATTCAGGTCGATGGGGTTAGTGTCCCAGGACTGTAGCGCGAAAGCGCAGCCGGACAGAGAATGCTGTCGGTTGGTCAGAATCACTTACCAATCGGTTTAACACGGTGAGAGACCTGAATTACCAGCTCAAGAAACTCGGTCGAAACAACCGGGATGGCAGTCATGCAACACAAGCGAAACGGGCCTACCTGTTATCGCAAATCGCCAACCAGTTGCAGGAGCTCGGCTTTACTGGAATGTCAGTACGTTCCTTGCGGCCCAAGCACGTGCAGGCGTTGGTGAGTAAATGGCAACAGCAGCAGATTGCTGTCGGTACGATCAAAAATCGACTGGCAGCGGTCCGTTGGTGGGCACGCAAGGTGAATCGGCGAGGTGCCGTTGCCAAAGGCAACGACTTCTACGGCATTGCTTCGCGTCAAATGGTGAGTTCGTTCTCCAAGGCACAAACGCTGAGTGCTGCGCAACTGGCGCGCATCACCGACCGGCACGTGTACTTGAGTCTTGAGCTGCAGCGGGCCTTTGGTCTGCGTCGTGAAGAGGCCCTCAAATTCCGCCCCAACTACGCCGATCGCGGCGATCGATTGGTACTCAAAGCCAGTTGGACCAAAGGCGGTAAATCGCGTGTGATTCCGATTCGCACCGATGCGCAGCGCAAGTTACTCGGTCGTATCTGGCAACTGGCCGGCAAGGGATCTTTAATTCCTGCTGAGCGCAGTTACATCCAGCACCTCAGGGTGTATGTACGCCAGATCATGAACGCCGGGCTTTCAAAAATGCACGGCCTGCGTCATGCCTACGCTCAGCAACGTTATTCGGATTTGACCGGTTGGTCGTGCCCGCTTGCTGGCGGGCCGAAATGCCAATCACTGACTGTCAATGATCGACGCATTGACCAAGCGGCACGTTTAACAATCAGCCGCGAGCTTGGTCACGTTCGCGAGCAGATCGTCTCGATTTACATAGGACGATAGAGCAACAAATCCCGACACTCAGCTGAAGGGCTTCTTCGTATCGCCACAACGCCATCGGCGTGATGCTGAGTATGCGTAAAAGAGCTGCGCCCGATTCATACCACTCAGGAACTCCGATGACTCGAATCAACACCCAATTCATGCGAACCACGCTGCTTGCCGTCAGCGGGCTGCTTGCCCTGTCTCTCAATGTCGATAGCCATGCCGGAGACGGAGAAGTTCAGGTTGGCCGCTACCAAAGCGCGGCGCTTGATCCCAGCGACGAACAAATTGATTTGCTCTCAAACATCGTCGACATCGAATTTCCCGAGGAAATTAATACGGTCGGTCAGGCGATCGCTCATCTTCTCAATGGCAGTGGCTATCGATTGCTCAGTGCAAAGTTAGCGGAATCCAATCGCAGCCACTTGTTTGCAATGCCTCTGCCTACAGTACAACGACACTTGGGGCCGCTACGATTGCGACAAGCGCTGGAACTCCTTGGAGGACCGGCGCATCACCTGGTTGTTCAACCCACGTATCGATTGGTGTCGTTCGAACTGATCAAGAATGCGAGTAGTGCACATGACTGCTCCGACCAATAGGCGCCTCGGAGCAATCGTCTCAGCGCTTGCGCTGGCAGTTCTTACCATTGTATCGGTAGTCACACCGGCTTTCGCTCAGAGCATGTCGAACACGACAGTGAAGAAAACGCACACGTCGTCGACCGATTCGACGAGGACGCCTTTGTCGGAAAGCGAACGCGAACGCTCCGCTGCCTGGAGCCTTACCGATACCGAATGGCGTCGCTATCAAAGCCTGCTGCTCGGAATTCGCGGCAGTATCAGCCCCGCCAATCTGTCTCCAATTGAAGTGCTGGGCATTCACGCCAGAGATGCTGCTGAGCGGCGACGTTTTGCCGAACGTTGGGCACGCGCGATGCGTGCCGACGCCGAGCGCATTCTGGCGTTTCAACACGCCTACGACACAGCGGCGAAACAGCTGTTCTCGGGGCAAACCCTTATCGATGTCGGCAAGCTTCATGCCTTGCCACAGAAGACCAGCGAGCTGCAGGCGGATGATCGCATTTTGTTTTTCACACGTGTGAAATGTCCGGCTTGTGACGCCATGTTGGTAAAACTCCTCAGCCGCTTGGAGTCGGTTGCCGGCATCGATATCTACATTGACAAGGTGCCGGGAAATGACGATGAGTTCATTCGCGCTTGGGCCGAAGATCGCGGTATTCAACGCGCATGGGTAAAAACACGGCGCGTGACCCTGAATCATGACGGTGGGGCGCTTGAGAAATTAACAGACAAGTCGCCGCAGAGACCGGCGCTCTATGTACGTCGCAACGGTCAACTCGCCACTTTGTCGTATGCCGAACTCTGATGCCTCGCTTCTTTGTGAAAGCATGCTCAGTTGTATTGCTGTGGCTCGCAGCCTGTCCCAGCAGCCATGCTGAGGAATTACTTCCCCCGGTCTACCGTTGGATCGCCGCTGACAGGGATATTCCGGCAGGGCTTTTCTACGCCGTCGCTCTCGCTGAGAGCGGCAGGACCGTTCCAGCAAATGGCCGGCGCCCTTGGCCGTGGACACTCAACATCGCTGGTGAAGGTGTGTACTTCAACAGCCGCTGGGAGGCCTGGAGTGCACTCGACGAGTCGATTCAAGCTGGGCAGGACTCAGTGGATATCGGTCTCATGCAAGTGAACTGGCATTTTCATCAGGTGAGACTAGGAAATACCTGGTTAGCACTGGATCCCACGCACAACCTGAGCGTCGGCGCCGACATCCTCAAAGACTGCTACCAAAAACGCCGCGACTGGTGGGCCAGCGTCGGTTGCTACCACGCACCCTCAGACCAGGCTCGTGCGCAACGATATCGTGCCCGGGTGGTGGCGCTATGGCGCGAACTGCCGGGGGTGGATTGATGCTAATTCAGTGCATCCGAAAACGACGGATTATGGGTATTGTTGCATCTTGTCTGCTTGTCACTACCTCGCTAGCACTCGCCGAATTGACCGTTGTTTTTGATAACGGTCAGGCAAGGCCATTATCGGATTTCTTAGGACCACTGGAATCGGACAAACCTGACACAGTCCCCCCGAATTCTGAAAAGTCACCGCTAGGTGCCGCCAATGTTGAGTCGTTGTTACCGATTCGGTCGCCGGGACTCACGCCGGGAAAAATAACGCCAAGGGAACACAGTGTGCCCTTTGCTCATTCCTTCTTTTTGATCGGATCGGATGCGATCTCAGAACGTTGGCTCACAGAAAACCGGGAAGCGCTCAAGCGGATGGGTGCAGTGGGCCTGCTGGTTGATGCAAGCAGTATCGAGGATCTGCACGCCATTGCGAATCTGGCGGATGGCTTACCGATCACACCGGCATCCGGGTCCGACATCGCCAAAGCACTGGGTATTCGTCACTACCCGGTGGGCATATCCGCAGGTCGTATTTGGCAGTGAGCCGCTACCCCATCGATGCATTGCTGCGCCCGCCAGTGGAGCTGTGGTCGGTGTTAGTGGCATTGGTTGCGGCTCTCATAGCGGCAACAGCGCCGTGGGCGTTGATGTTGCCGGATGCGGTCGGCTACGGCGTTTGCGCCTGCCTGGTCATGTTTGCAGCGCTCCGCGCCCGGCAGGCATGGCGCGTTATCCGCTATCAAAGACGACTCAAGAGAATGCCGAGTTACCGCTTGTATCTCAATCGAGTGCCGCTGAGTCGCCACAAACTGTTTCTGGGTCGCGGCTTTTTGTGGACGCAACAACACACGCAACGCTTGCGCGATACGCTGCGTCCGGAAGTGCAGCACTATGTACAACCCCATTGGCTGTATCGCTGGGCACGCCGTATGGAAGTGCAATGGGAGTCGAAACGGTACTTGTCCAAGTTGGCCAACCTGTTGCGCAGCCGCCGTTGGTGGAATCCACTGGCTCCCATACCATTACTGGGCGGCAACCCGGCGCTGCACGCGGTAGGTATCCATGAGCAAGACGTGTGGATGGACCTTGATGAGCGGGTGGGTCATACGCTGGTGCTCGGCACCACCCGCGTCGGCAAGACACGCTTAGCAGAATTACTGATCGCCCAGGATATTCGGCGCGGCGATGTGGTGATCGTGTTCGACCCCAAGGGGGATGCGGGTCTGCTGAAGCGTGTGTACGCTGAAGCCAAACGAAACGGTCGCGAAAAGGACTTTTCGATGTTTCACTTAGGCTACCCGGAGGCCTCAGTACGTTACAACGCCATTGGTAATTTCTCTCGCATTACAGAAGTCGCGACCCGCATCGCGAATCAATTGCCACGTGAGGGTAATTCGGCGGCGTTCAAAGAGTTTGCCTGGCGTTTCGTCAATATTATCGCCAGAGCACTGGTCGGCCTGGGTCATCGACCCGACTACGAAATTATTAGACGTTACATCAATGACATTGAACCGCTGTTTATCCGGTACGCCAAGGCAATATTGAATCAACAGGGAAAAGAGGGCTGGCAGGAGGAAGTGGTCAAGCTGGCCGCGAGCGCCACAGGACGTCATGTGCCGCACGCCATGCGCGGTCGTCAGGCTGAGGCGATCGCCCTTACTTTATATCTGCAGGGCAGCGATATCTATGAGCCGGTGCTTGATGGATTGATGTCGGCGTTCAAGTACGACCGAACCTATTTCGACAAAATCGTAAGCTCTGTAGGTCCGTTGTTGGAAAAGCTCACGACCGGAAAGATTGCGAAATTGCTGTCCCCGGATGTGGAGGACCAAGAGGATGAGCGCGCAGTACTGGAATGGATGCAGGTCATTCGTAACAAGGGCATCGTCTATGTCGGCCTCGATGCACTCAGCGATACGACCGTTGCCAGTGCGGTTGGGAATTCGATGTTCGCAGATCTTGTTTCCGTGGCCGGCCACATCTACAAACACGGCGTGCCCGGTACGAAAGGCGGCGTACCTACCATCTCCTTACACGCCGATGAGTTTAATGAGCTCATCGGCGACGAATTCGTGCCGTTATTGAACAAGGCCGGCGGTGCTGGCTTTCAGGTGACGGCGTACACGCAGACGTGGTCGGATGTGGAAGCGCGCCTCGGCAACAGCGCCAAAGCCGGGCAGGTGGCCGGTAACTTCAACACCCTAATCATGCTGCGCGTGAAGGAATTGGCAACAGCGCGCATGCTAACCGATCAATTGCCGAACGTGGACGTGTTGACCTTAATGAGTGTCTCCGGTGTGGATGATTCATCGGACCCAGGCTCGGGTGTTGATTTTAAATCGCGCAATGAAGACCGAATCAGTGTTTCGGAAGTCGGCCTGCTAGGCGTGTCTGAACTGGTTACACTGCCTAAAGGCCAGGCTTTTGCGATGCTCTCCGGCGGTCAGCTGTGGAAACTGCGCATGCCGTTGGCCGATAACATAGACGATGCGGCGTTGCCGCAGGCATTTCGTGATCTCGCGAGGGAAATGGAGCGAAGCTACATCACCAACGATTATTGGTATCGGCAGCGCGAGACCTGGTGGCTGGAAACGGGGCAGGGCGCGGCAAATAGAGAGGATACCGATGGCGAGGCCGCCGACACGCAATCGTGATGCAGCGGCACATCCCGCACGTAAGGGTTTTATTGCGGCACTGTTCGGTCGTATTGGCTCGGCGATTCGTTGGCTGCTGCTGTCACTGTTGGTTTCTATCGTGGTCGAAGGCTTCGGCATGGTGTTCTGGTGGCCCGAGCAGGGGCTCGAGCACAGCCGCCAGATGCTGGCGCAGGAGATCGAGTATCTGGATCAGGACTTTCGCCAAAGCGTATTGACGTCGGATCCCGCTAGCTTTGCCAGGACGCTCGCCGAGCGATCCCATTACTTTTTGTTCGAACTGACGGGCGTGCTGCGTTTATCGGCGTGGCTGTCACGACCACCCGCCGATGGGGAGACTGGTATTCGGTCCAAATTGCATAGGGCGTACGCGCCAATCACGCGATTCGTCACAGCGGCAATTCAGATTGTGCAGGTGTTTTCTGTACGTCTGGCCATCTTGTGCCTGGCGACACCGGTGTTCTTATTGTTCAGTCTGATCGGCCTGGTGGATGGGCTGGTGCAGCGGGACTTACGCCGCTGGGGTGGTGGGCGTGAAAGCTCTTACCTGTACCACTACGCCAAGAGCAGCGTCTGGATGTTCATGTTGAGTGCCTGGATCTGCTATCTGGCACTGCCGTTCAGTTTGCATCCTGTATTCATCGTGCTGCCGTTCGCGATCCTGTTCGCAACCAGCATTAGTATCACGGCCAGGACCTTCAAGAAGTACCTGTAGGGGCCACGGCCATTGTCCCGAGCTCAGGTAGTTTGCCGTTTCTTGGATCGGTTTCTCCACCACGCCCACCAGCCGCCAAGGCGTACTGCCGAGTAGATTGCGTAACGGCTAATAACGCCAACTTCGAGCACGACCATACCCTCCAGCAAGATATCGTCTGTTTCTTTGCGGGAGCGTGGTTGCTCCCAGTACAAATAGTCGTGAATGACAGCGGCATTACCGTATTTCCCCCAACGTGGCAGGAAGGCCCAAAGTAGGCGAGGTATGGAGGCAAAGTCGGTGTGAAAACCGATATTCACAGTAATTGTATCGCCACTACCCGGTTCGCCGATTTCGTAGCCGAAGTCGGATAGCACCACCCAGGTCCGTCCGTCCGGTCGCGGCGTGACCACCAGTGGTTCAGTGAAGCGACTCATAAAAACCTCCGTTGTGCGGTGCATTGCGCATATTGTTACTGGTTGAAAACATCTTCAAAATTACACTCAAGTTCATTCTCCGTATCACTGATCGGCGATATGACGCAAAGAATATGGTCGTTATCATTCTTACGATTGACGTCCGTCTGCAGAATGACCCGTTGCCCATCGTCGTAACGAGCCACAGCGGTCGATTTGGGAAGATGATGTTTGGTACTTGCGGAAATAATCGCAAAGGCAGGTTCGACGGCATCGATAAACGATTGTGTACTGGCCGTTTCGCTGCCGTGATGCGGAACTTTCAGCACATCGGCTTTGAGCAATCCAGGGTGCGCGGTGTGCAAGGCCAGCAAGTCGGCCTCCACATGCCCGGGCGTACCCGGAGAAGGCTCTGCCCTTTCCTTGCCATTGGCATCGCCGGTGAACAGGAAACGGAATCCTTCGATCTCGATCATCAGCACGATCGACGCGTTGTTGATTTTGTAGGAACAGCTTCCCTGAGTTGGGTTGGCATCGGTGTGCAGAACCGTAATCTCGACGCCGGGCAAAGAATCCAGTGTCACCGCTTGCGGAGGAGTCGTGACTGATGCGGGCGCATGTGCATCGGCGAGCGGTCTGTGAAAGCGTTCCGGTGAAACCGTATCTTTCATATCCGCCACGAATTTGAGGTAGTTGACTCGACCGCCTTGTGTGGGTGCATTGCAATCCCGGTTGTAGCCGGCATCCCAGTACTCACTGACCGTAAACGGATCGTCTTCAGTACCGTCAAAACCAAGCAGGCGGGTCAGACCCTTCCAGTGGTCCGTATCACCGTACGTCACGATCACCAGTTCAATTGGATCCTGGATAATATTTGTACGTCATGCGTATCGATTGAGAACGGCAATTGAATCGCCGCCATCGATGATGATTTCCCGGTCACCCATGTCGATGATGGCTGAATCACCCGTCCCAACGTCAAGAAAATGGACCACCACGTTTTGTGACAGGTCGATCGGATCCGGCAGCACTTCGGTCCAGCGTTTGGGGACAAATCCGTCAGTGCCACTTGGCATCGTAATAACGTGCCAGCCTGTCACGGATCGGGCATGTGGCACGCGGTCACCAAGCCTGAGTTGTCCAATCGAATCAGAATCACTATCTGCAAACTGTCGAATATTTACGAAGTTCCGGACCGTGTCCCGAGTGACGACAATCTCGGCGAGTGCGTAGCTACTCAGCAACAAGAGCATGCTGATGATGAAACAGAATCTTCGCATTGCTTGTCTCCCAAGGTCTGCCTTGATGATGAGTATAGTACGCAAAGACCAAATATGTGCCCAGAACGGCGTTTCTTGCGATTCAGGCCAGAATTATTCACTGCGTCGGACGCGCCGTGTGCTTAGGCTGTATCGATGCTCTTATCAATCTACATCGAAGCCCTGCTGGTGAACGAGGATTTGGCCGATCAGGTGTGGGAGGCCTGGAATGCGGGGGAGTTGTGCGACATGGTCGCGGCCAGCGCCTGGCTAGCCATACTGCAACCTTTCTCTGCCGAGTAGCAGTGCAATCCTTGCGATGCATTCGTTGCGTATAAAATCGAATAACAACCGTAACGCCCAATACCACCGCGGCTGTTCGCTGACGATACGTTCCGTAGACCTCAATCTTAGTTGGTAACCTCGCCACACAACTGCGCGGCTTATCCGTAGTCGTGCACACATACCTCACCCATCATCGTTCGCATCTATACCGTTGGGATAAGCGCCATGCGAACGATCATTCTTCTTCACATCCTTCTTCTTGGTTTGGCGAGCCCGCTTGTTCAAGCGGATGCGGATGCTGAACGTGAGTCACTGGCTCGCATCGTTCACGAACTCGAAGTACTGCAGCCGTTGCTTGTGGAAGCTGAAGCCGCTGCTGATCCGGATAAGCGCATCCGGTTTCGATACGACTGGCTCAGAGAAGACCTTGAGCGTATCCGCCTGGGCATTCAGGAGCATATTGATGCGCCTCGGAGCGAGCCGCGCTTGATCGCACCACTGCGCGGCGACTACCGGCGTTAAGGAAGAGTCGTAGACGATGAATCCGGTGCAACAAGCAGCGTTTCAAGCGGCATCTGGTGTCAACGCCGCGGTACTGCTACTTGGTATTGCCTCAATCATCTTAATGCTGACTTTCATTTGGGTGATCTGGGTGACGCTCGGTACCTTCCGTGCCTGGCAAGACGGTAATGCGAGCCTCTTCGACGTCGCCTGGAGCGCCATACGCGCCAGCATCATTTTGATGGTGTTGGGTTTTTATTTGCGCTGAGAGATTTCTATTTCAAATTCGGGTGTGTCCCGAAACAATTTAATGCGGCATAGCTCGCGTAGCGTGGAGTAAGGACAATGTTCAAACAGGGAAAACATTTATGGGTGGCGTTTGTTGGATTAAGCGCTCTGCAGAACGTAAGGGCAGCGTTACCCACACCGGTGGCACCAAGCAATGCACCGCCGGCCGGTGACTGGATCGCATTGATTCAGGGTTACATCAAAGACGGCGGACTGGTGTTGGGTCTGGCCATCGCGGTGCTGGGTTTCTTGTGGATCGCCTACCTCGCGTTCGCCAAGTTCAACGAGGCGCGCCAGGGCAAGGCGGAGTGGGCCGAAGTCGGTGTGCTGGGTATCGTGGGCGCCATTGTTCTCATTTTCGCGAGCTATCTGTTAACCGAAGCGGCCGGCATCATCTAGTGATCAATGTCAAACACCAATAACATTCTTGCTGACCGCCTCAACGTTGAGCCGGCAATATTCAAGGGATGCTCGTCCTCAGAGCTCGGCGTGATTGTCACATTGGCCATCATCGTTTGGTTGCCACTGAGTGTGTTGTTGGCCTGGCTGCTGGGGGCCCCGAGTATGGGACTTGGCATTGCCGGTATCGCAATCGTACTCACGGTCGTCGTTACAGCGTCCGTGTTTCAGCGCATCAAACGAGGCCGTCCCGATGGTTACTACCAGCAGCGATTCATTATGTGGCTTGCACAATTGGGGTTGCGGCGATCACCTTTTATTTGCCGTGACGGGAGCTGGGCCATTGGCCGTAGCCAACCGAGGTTCTAGGCACGTCATGCAACGATACCGATACGAAATCGACAATGTTCGCAGCCACCTGCGCTCTTTGTGGACTGTAATTGCTTTGCAACTCGTGTTCATCGTCGCGCTGTGGATCGGCTGGATGCGCATGCCTGCCAATATCACTGTGCACATACCGCCCGATCTTCGCTCCGGCAGTGTGTTGGCACTCAATGAGGTGCCACCGGCTAACGTGTATGCGTTCGCCTTCTACATTTTTCAGCAGCTCAACCGCTGGCCAGAAAACGGCGCTGAGGACTACGGCAAGGCGATCTTTCGCATCGCACCGTATCTGACGCCGGCATTTCGCAGCCAATTGATTGCGGACATGGAAACCAAGGGCAAACAGGGCGAGCTTGCGCATCGTGTCCGCAGTCTGCAGGCCATTGTTGATCGCGGTTACGAAGAACGCCGGGTTGATGTCTTGAGTCAGGACGTCTGGGTGGTGTGGCTCGATCTTGAGCTCAACGAATCCGTCAAAGGCATGACCATCAAGCATACCCGTATCCGTTACCCGATTCGGGTAGTGCGCTACGCGGTCGATGCCGAGGCCAACCCCTGGGGTCTGGCGCTGGACGGCTTTGCCGCCGAGGGGCCCAAAAAGCTTGATCTGGGATCCACGAACTAAGTCGTCGTTCCACTGTACCCACCTATAAGGAGTCAATGTGTCGAATTTAAAGCTGTATCGCCCCATTTTAAACGGCATGATCACGATGTTGTTCGTGGTGACAGTAAATGCTGAGTCAATGCCGCCCGAGCGAGTTCGATGGCAAAAAGCACCGATTGCAGTCGCCTTGAGCGTCGGCGACGAGCGTATGGTGCATTTTCGCAGAGCCGTGAGTGTTGGCATCCCGGCCACACTTCAATCCCTACTGCGCACGCAAACTGTCAACGGCACAGTGTACTGGATGGCCAAAGCGCCATTTGGTCGTACTCGGGTGATGGTGCGCGAGATCGACGGTGGACAGACGTATCTCATTGACCTTAGCGCAGACAGTCAAGCAAAGACTTCAGCGGCAATGGTCGTGTTTGTCGATGAGACAACCACGTCAGAGAATCAAATCGGAGAGGTGGGCGAGGGCGCTCGGCACGGCTACGTCAGTCTGACACGGTACGCCTCGCAACAACTGTACGCACCGCCGCGTCTCTTGTCCTCAGTGACCGGCATCGTGCGTGTGCCCGTTCAGCAGCAAAGCGTGCCACTGGTTCGGGGCGATCGGATTACCGCCAAACCCCTGGCGGCATGGCGTGCCGGGCACTTGTACGTCACTGCGGTCAAACTGACCAACCGCACTTCAAAAGGACAGACGCTCGACCCACGAACGCTCCGAGGCGCCTGGCTGAGTGCGACGTTTCAGCATGCACGGTTGCTGCCAGCGGGTAGTGATGCTGATACCACGGCGGTTTACCTTGTGTCGGCACAACCTTTTGCAGAGTCGTTGTAGATCATGTTGATTACCAAACAAAATCGATTGCTGCCGATCCTCGCTGTAATGGTATTGCTGATATTGGTTCTGGTCCTGAACAAATCCTGTGTCGATGAGGAAACCGATAGTGTGTTGCTCGACAGTGTGCCAAGAGCGTCGGCACCGGATGCCGATACACCGGCCGACACCATCGAAACGTTAACGGCGAATGTTGCTGCAATGACCGGTGAGTTGCGGGTACTCAGACAGGCGAACGTGAACCTGCGCAGCGACAACAAACAATTGTTGCAGGACCGCAATGGTCTCGAAGACCGTATGAACAACAAAATCGACGACGCATTCGCCGCACGCAAGCAGCCCGAAAATGATAGCAAAGCACTGCGCTCCCTCAGCAATCGTATCGATGCGTTGTCAGATGCAATGAGTGCGTCCTTTTCAAATAACGGCGCAGCCGATATTCCGGTGGGACTGGGTCTGAATAGCAACTACGCAACGGATAATTGGCATTGGGTTGAACCGCTGGACTCAAGCACTACCGAGTTCGGAAACGGATTCTTATCAATCCCCAAGGTGGATGCGGAGCGTTCATCCGAGTTGTTCAAACCAGTCAACAGTGCACCGAGACCGGCGTACACGATCCCCAGAAATGCCACGCTGCTGGGTGCAACGGCCATGACGGCCCTTTTAGGGCGCGTCCCGGTACGCGGGGAGGTGCGTGATGCCATGCCGTTCAAGGTGATCACCGGCTTTGACAACCTGGCCGCGAACGGTCTTACGATTCCGGGCGTGGAAGGCATGATCTGGAGCGGCACGGCGGTTGGCGACTGGACGCTTTCCTGCGTCACCGGGCGATTGGAATCGGTCACCTTTGTATTTGACGATGGCAGCATACGCACCATTTCTACGGACGATCGCGAAAATGACGGCGGTGACGCCAATCGACCGCTGGGCTGGATTTCCGATGCGCAGGGCATTCCTTGCGTGAGCGGTCAACGTAAAAGCACCGCCGCGGCATTTCTCTCGCAGCGCATCGGCGTGAGTGCGATTGAGGCCGCCGCCGAAGCTGCCGCTGCTTCGAATACCACCACCGTACTACGCGACAGCGGCGCAATTACCAGTAACGTCGGTGGCGATGCCAGTGAGTTTGTGCTTGGCAAGACATTCAGCCGTGGTAGCCAGGAAATCGCGCAGTGGTTGCTTGAGCGTCAGGCACAAAGTTTTGACGCGGTCTTCGTGCCGGCCGGTACCAAGCTTGCCATTCACGTTGACCGCGAACTCACCATCGACCTTGATCCGCAAGGCAGGAGACTCAGCTATGACAATGCGACACCAAACCCTCACTCTCATCGTCTTGATTAGCCTTGCCGCGTGTGCAGGCAACAAAGACACCATTCTGCCGATTGGCGGCCCGAGTATGAAATCCATCTACACCGAGCATTTCAATGACATCGGTATGCGCGACCCAACGAGCGTCCGCAAAGAGCTAAAGGCTCGTCCGCTCAATGCAGACGCGATTGATCTGGCCGGCTATACGCGGGATGCTTTCAACGAGCTCGATAGCCATTTTCCGCGCCTGCCCAATCCAACCCTGGTGATGTACGTATTCCCGCACCTGGCCGGCGTGGAGCGCGTTCCGGTACCGGGCTATGCCACCACCTTTCCGATGTACCGACAAGTGGAGTACGCCTTGCCCGGTGAAGTGCCGGCAACGGCAACTCAAGCGGCTGATTAGCCGATGGGGAATTTGCCAGCGCTTCGGAATAAGGCGGTCAAGGAACTCTATCGTGAACCGAGTTCCTTCACCGATCTTCTGCCGTGGGTGGAGTACAACGCAGACAGTGCCTGCTTCTTATTAGAGGATGGTGTCAGCGTCGGTGCATTGTTTGAGATTGAGCCGGTGGGCACGGAGGCCAGAACCGCGGCGTTCATGACCGAGCTTCGCGATGCGGTGCAGTCTGCTCTGAACGACGCCATACCCGAAGAGGAGGGGGCTCCGTGGGTGCTGCAGATCTATGTTCAGGACGAGCCGAGTCTGCGGCAGTTTGCACAAGACATGAGCGAGTATCCCGACTCGCGGTTGCGTCTCACGAGTTTTACGCGACACCAGCAAGCGATGATGCAGGAGCACCTAAGCCGCATCAGTAAACCCGGCGGGCTGTTCGTTGATCAGGCCGTTACCGGCACACCCTGGCGAGGCAAGCAACGTATCGTCCGCGCAACGCTGTACCGGCGGTTGCACACCATCGGAAAACCGCCGCCGTTGATTGAGGTCGAAGAGGCGCTGAATGAAGTTGCCGCGAAATGGATCGCGGCACTGGCATCGGCCGGAATCCGCGTGCATCGTGCTGGCGGCCAGCATTTGTACGAGTGGCTGCTGCGCTGGTTTAACCCGGCCGCCGAAGTGGCCAACGGGGATCCCGACGAATTGCTGAAAATGGCTCCCTATCCCGGGGATACGGCAATGCCGTTCGGTTATGAGTTTGCTGAGCAACTCACTTTGTCGATGCCGCGCTCGGAGGAGGGCGTGTGGTGGTTTGACGAAATTCCCCACACCGTGGTCACCGTGCAAGGCTTAAGACGTGCACCCGATATTGGACACATTACCGCCGCACGAGTCAGCGGCGATCACGTGGTTGCCTTGTTTGATCGATTACCTGAACACACGGTGATGGTGATGACCTTGACGTGCAAAGCGCAACACCGGATCCGTAACCACATCGCACAGGTGCGACGCGCTGCCGTTGGCGATTCAGCGGAAGCTTCAATGACGCGCGAAGCGGCTGACGGGGTCGAGCGCGAGATGGCCGAGGGCAATAATCTCTATCCCCTGGACATCGCTTTTTATGTGCGCGGCGATGACCTCAAAATGTTGCGTGCCAATGTGAATCGGGTCCATGCCTTGCTATTGCCCAGTGGCCTGCACACCATCGGCCGCGAGGCCGACCTGCTTGCACAAGACAGCTACATACGCAATTTGCCGATGGCCTACGATGTGGCGCTGGATAAGCGCCGGCGCCGATCGCGCCTGGTGTTCTCGCGTCACGTCGCGAATTTATTGCCCGTGTACGGTCGTTCCCGCGGTACCGGCCATCCCGGACTGGTGTTTTTTAATCGCGGCGCCGAGCCCCTGGTATTCGATCCATTGCACACCGATGATCGTAAGAAAAATGCCCACATGCTGATTCTCGGGCCCACCGGTGCCGGTAAGTCAGCGTTGCTCGTTTACCTGCTGCAACAAATGCTGGCAGTGCACCGACCGCGGATTTTTATCATCGAGGCCGGCGGTTCGTTCTCATTACTGGGTCAACATTTGCGCTTTCACGGACTCACCGTGAATCAGGTGACGCTGAATCCGAACTCGGACGTCAGCCTGCCGCCGTTTGCCGATGCGATAAAGTTGCACGCCGGCGCAAGCGGTCTGGCGTACACTGAGGACGTGTTGGACTTGGATGCCGGTGACGACGAGGTTGACAGTGCAGGCCGCGACATCCTTGGCGAAATGGAGATCGCGGCACGCATCATGATCACGGGCGGCGATGAACGTGAAGACGCTCGCATGACCCGTGCCGATCGATTATTGATTCGAAATGCCATCTATCTCGCGGCAGCCACAGCACGAAATGCGGGCAAGGATCAGGTACTAACCGAAGACGTAGTCGCTGCATTGCATACCATCGGGGCGAACCGTGAGTTGCCAGAGTATCGGCGCAACCGCGCCATTGAGATGGGGGATGGCATGGCGCTCTTTTGTTCCGGGCTAGCCGGGCAGTTCTTCAATCGTCCCGGTACAAAATGGCCGGCGGTGGATGTCACGCTACTGGACATGGGATTACTAGCGCGCGAAGGCTACGAGGACCAATTGACGGTGGCCTATATCTCCATGATGAGCCACATCAATGCCCTGGTAGAAGAACACCAACACGACGCACGGCCGACACTGGTCGTTACTGACGAAGGCCACATCATTACCACTAATCCCTTGCTGGCACGCTACGTCGTCAAGATCACCAAGATGTGGCGCAAGCTCGGTGCCTGGTTCTGGATCGCAACGCAGAATCTCGAGGATTTTCCGGATGCCAGCCGCAAGATGCTCAACATGATGGAATGGTGGCTGTGTCTGGTCATGCCCAAAGAAGAGGTCGAACAGATTGCACGGTTCAAGGACCTCAGTGACGAACAGCGCAGTCTGCTGCTATCAACACGCAAGGAGCCTGGGAAGTACGTTGAGGGCGTGGTCATTGCTGACAGCATTGAGGCGCTGTTCCGCAACGTACCGCCGCCCCTGTCTCTGGCATTGGCCATGACGGAAAAGCACGAGAAAGCCGAACGCGCGAAGATCATGCGCGAGCAGAAGTGCACTGAGTTAGAGGCTGTTTACGTGGTAGCCGAGCGCATTGCCCGAAATCGCGATCAGTGATCGTCGCCTAATACCTCCTCAATAATTACATCACTGCCTGATCGGTTTATCCCTGTCCCGCACGCGCGGCCCGCGTCACGATGTACCTTCGTGAATCGCCAAGATAGCCGCAATGAAAAATCCGTTTTTAGCCATTTTTCTGTTCGTCGTGTTGGCACTGTTGCTGGTTGAACTGAGCCGGGCCGACAATGCCACACCCGTAACGCGCATGGATCTCTTCATCACAGCGGATCGTACGAGCAAACGACTCGATACGTTTGCAGTAAAACACCCTGAAATTACACTTCGCGTTCATACCCTCGATTCCATTGAAAAATTCGAAGACGCGCTCTCAAAAGGACTTCCCAGAGATCCACGCGAGGCAAAACGCGTGGCACTTTCTCGACTCAAGCAGTTGAGCAAAAATAAACGCGCAGAGCTCGAACACGCCGCCACATCCATTGCCACCGCGCTCGCCTACGGCGTCATGAAGTACCCGGCGATCGTTTTCAACAGCGAGTTTGTTGCCTACGGTCTTAGAGATCCCTTGCTCGCCTTGGAGCATTTTCAACGTTGGCATCGGGCCAAAACGTCATGATCCGATCGTGCCAGATCTTCCTGCTGCTATTCCTACTTCTGTTATCGACCAACACCCGCGCCGGATCCATCAGCACTTCAGAAATAATCACAAAGACCGCCGATGCCACCTTTGCCTGTATGCAATGGACTCCGGTGGGTTTGTGTTTCTGGCTACGATGTTCGTTTTTTGGCTGCGATGTTGAAGCATCACTAAAGATTGGTCACTACAACCCGGATTTCGTGGTCAGCAGTTACAACGAATTGGGCGACAACCCGTGGAGTGAGATTCGATCAGTGCTGGGCAGCGCACAAAAAGTAGCCGCCAAAGGCATCTTGGGCCGCCTGTCCACTCTGCCCATCGACAGTGCCGGTAATCGCACCGAGGGCACTGCCGATCGCCGCGATCACAAGAACCTCGTGTTCCGCGAAGCCGACGTCATCGGGCACCCGCAGCAGTTATTTTCAGGTGTGCTGCCGCTGACCGTATGTGCCTCTCAAGCTCGTGCGTTTGTACCGTATTTTCAATCCGCCCTGGACGCCCTGTCTTGGCGTCACGCGATGCCGGAAATATTTTACCCGGCGAGCTTCACA
>JADFKA010000236.1 GCA_022565135.1 Pseudomonadota bacterium | reverse complement strand
CCCGAGCTGCGTGATCTGCTGCTGGAGGCAGGTTTTAGTAATGTCACAGTCTACTGGGAAGGTGAGGATGAGGACGGCGAGGGCGACGGTGAGTTTACGCCAGACGCCAAGGGTGAGGCGGATCTAGCCTGGATAGCGTATATTGTTTCTGAAAAATAGCTTTTATTTTAGGTAGTTGCAGAGGTTTTATGGCAAAAGATCTCGAAGTTGCAATTTTGTTCGCCGATGTTGTCGGCAGCACGCAGCTTTACGACAAGTTTGGTGATACCAAGGCCAGCGAGACCGTTGCCCTATGCCTCGACGTCATGAAGGAGGCGACACACCAATATAAGGGCACCGTCATCAAAACGATCGGCGATGAGGTCATGTCGACCTTCGAATCGGCCGACGATGCGATGCGTGCTGCGGTCATGATGCAGTCGCGCATCTCGACTGATAGCAAAAAAGAAGACCGGATATCGGTATCCATTCGCATTGGTTGCCATTTCGGACCGGTTGTGCAGGAACAAAACGACATTTTCGGCGCCGCCGTGCATACCGCAAACCGTATGACGTCACAAGCCAAAGCGCGGCAGATCGTGCTTTCAGGCGGGACGGTCGAGAAGATGAGTGCCGATCTGAAGAAACAGACGCGGCAGATCGACGTTGCGACAGTGCGTGGCAAAATGGACGAAGTTGCACTCTACGAATTTCTATGGAATCCGGAAGAAGCGACAAGCATGTTGCCGACCATCGAATGGGAAAGCAAAGGCCGCAGCGAGGCCAGACTTGTCTTGAGTTTTCGCGACAAGTCGATCGAAGTTCATGATCAACAGAAGAGCGTCAACCTGGGTCGTGCGGATGACAACGACCTGGTCGTCAAGGGCAACCTGATTTCGCGCATTCATGCCAGGGTGGAAATGCGCCGTGGAAAATTCCTGCTCGTTGACCAGAGCACCAATGGCACTTTTCTGCAGGACGTACAGGGTGAAGAGACGTTTGTGCGACGCGATACCGCCGAGCTGGTGGGCGAGGGCACCATCGGCCTGGGTCGGTCCGAGAAACCCGGATCCACACTCGCGATTCACTTCAAAACCAGCGAAAATTTGTAAGAGCCCGACGTACGGGCGATTGTCACGATAACTGAGCGGCGGCCCCGACACGCTAGCTCCTCTCGCTTAATGTCGCATCGACATCCTTGGTCTCGCTCCAATCCGCGAATCCTCGCTCTCGCTGTCCCTGCTCCGCTCGGCTTCGACGACGCTCGACGAGTCACCGTATCGTGTCCGCCCTCCGATCTTCGTCGCGCCGGCGGGAGGGACGTTCTTCGCAGGGCTCGACAGGGGCACGGTATCGGTGTGTTTGCTCGCGCGTCGTCCGCAGCGCTGCGACGCAGGACGCCCAAGCAAGCGCAGGCCGATGCGAGCGAGGCAGGACGCCGAGCGAGGTTAAGCGCGAGCAAATACCCGGTAGCGTGCCCGTGCGCCTACAGGCTAGCCAACTCTTTGGCGATGCGCTGTTGCTCCTGTCGCAGCGCTGCGGGCAGCCGGTCGCCGAAGCTGTCGAAATATTCGCCGATTGATTCGATTTCGACCTGCCACTGCTGCGTGTCAATCCTCGTCAACGCACGCATGGCATCCGCGCTGATATCGAGACCCTCGATGTCAATATCGCCTGGCTCCGGGAGGTAGCCGATCGGCGTCTCCTTGGCGCCGACACGCTGCTCGCAACGATCGATAATCCAGCGCAATACGCGCAGATTTTCGCCGAAACCAGGCCAGAGAAACCGACCATCAGAATCCTGCCGGAACCAGTTAACGTGGAAGATTCTTGGCAACTTGTCGGTACGTTCGGCGAACGACAGCCAGTGCGCCCAGTAGTCTGCGAAGTTGTAGCCACAGAACGGTTTCATTGCCATCGGATCGCGGCGGACAACGCCTACTTCGCCGATATTTGCTGCCGTCGTTTCTGATGCAACGCCGGCGCCAACGAGTACGCCGTGCTGCCAGTCTCTTGCCTCGTAAACCAGCGGTGCCAGTTTCTTGCGTCGGCCACCGAAAACGATCGCCGAGATGGGCACGCCTTCGGCGGCTTCGGCAAGACTCGAATAACTCGGATTATTCGTTGCCGCGACTGTGAACCGCGAATTCGGGTGTGCGGCCGGGCCGACGTCAGGATCGTAGTCACGACCTTGCCAGTCCGTCACGGGCTTGCCGACTTTCTTGCCCTCCCACCACGGTTCGTTGTTAGCCGTCAGCCCGACGTTCGTGAATATTGCATCACGTGTAATCATGTCGAAGGCATTCTTGTTGGTTTGTGAATTCGTACCGGGTACCACACCGAAATAACCGCATTCGGGATTGATCGCGCGCAGGCGGCCATCATCATCCAGGTGCAGCCAGGCAATATCGTCGCCCAGGGTCCAGATTTTCCACCCCAATTGTGATTTTGGGGGAATCAGCATCGCCAGGTTGGTCTTGCCACAGGCTGAGGGAAATGCGCAGGCTATGTAATGTGTGTCGCCGTCGGGACTTTCGAGGCCGAGGATCAACATATGTTCAGCGAGCCAGCCTTCCTCGCGCGCCTGATAACTGGCGATACGCAAGGCATGGCACTTCTTGCCGAGCAGTGCATTGCCACCATAGCCTGAGCCGATACTCTTAATAGAGAGTTCCTCGGGGAAATGCATGATGAAACGACGATCGGGGTCGAGATCGCCCGTTGAATGCAGTCCTTTGACAAATGATCCTTCGCGTTCGATGCGTGCGAGCGCTGCGCTGCCCATGCGCGTCATGAGTTTCATATTGATGACCACGTACGGACTGTCAGTGATTTCGACGCCGCAACGGGAGTACGGCGAGTCAATTGGCCCCATGCAGTAGGGTATGACATACAAGGTCCGGCCGCGCATCACATTCTTAAACAGCGCATCGACTTTGGCATGGCCCTCGGCAGGGCTCATCCAATGGTTGTTGGGTCCCGCATCTTTCTCTTTCTCCGTGCAGATAAAGGTCAGGTGTTCAACGCGGGCGACGTCGGACGGATGTGAAAGATGCAAGTAGCAATTCGGATACTGATCCTGGTTGAGCGCAGACAGCGTACCGCTTATCTGCATTTCATCGATCAGTTGCTGGTACTCGGCGTCACTGCCTGTGCACCAGTAAATAGTGTCCGGTTGCGTGTGGCTGGCGACGTCGTCTACCCACTGTTGGAGGGCCGAAAGGCATGTTGTCATTGGAATTTCTCTATATTCGGCTTGCTGCGCAAATGAACGCAAGTGCGTTCAAAGGGAGTACAATTATACGGCTACGGACGCGTTGTGCTGCACCAAATTCGTGCTTATGTTGATTATGGAATACAGCGCGGTGTGTTGCAGTGGATTCTGCGCCAATTTTGGCGTCAGTTACAGAGCACAGGGGCGCCGTTTATTGCTTTCGCCTCGAAGCTGTGCACGATATCGAAGCGTTTGTCGACCCGGCCAGTGTACGGATCGGCGCTGAATTCCCATTTCGCGACCTCGATCAGATCACAGCGATCGGTTCCCTGGTTGCTGGAAAAAGCCAGCAGCAGCGTCTGCCGTATCGCGGTGTCCGTTATCACTCTCGTACGACAGCTCCCAAACGAAGTCGAAGTAACGCGCGTTGTCATCGGATTCGACGAAATAGCCCTGTACGCCACGTGATGCATTGTTGGCC
>JADFKA010000235.1 GCA_022565135.1 Pseudomonadota bacterium | reverse complement strand
GATGACGAAAATATTCATTTTTTGCCGATGTTTGCTCGCCGCTCTGGCGTTCGCGGCAATCGCTCCGGTAAACGCACAAGATGAGGAGCCATTACGTCCGGAGGAAGCTTATCGCTACGTCGTTACCGATACCGGCGACGCCATTGAAGTCGATTGGGCTATTGAAGACGGCTATTACCTATACCGCGACAAACTCAGTTTTGAAAGCGGCACAGCCGCTGTCGTCCTGGGCGCGGCCCGGCTGCCCGAGGGCCTGCCACGCGAAGACGAGTTCTTCGGCGAGCAACAGGTGTATCGCGAACATTTTTATGTGTCGGTGCCCTACCGAATCGAAGGCGAACCTCCCCAGACGATGCAATTTGTCATCAAGAGCCAGGGTTGCGCCGACATTGGACTTTGCTATCCGCCGCAATCATGGACCGAAACCGTCAAACTCAAACAGGTCGGCCAGCAGCAGGCAAAAATCGATCTCGCCAACATCAGCGGTCAAGGCGACAGTGAGTTTCTGCCTGTCGACGAAGCTTTCAAACCCATTCTCATTCCGATTGACGGCAATACGGTCGAAGTAACCTGGCAAGTGGCTCGCGGATATTACCTTTATAAAGACAAAATCTCGGTCAAGGCGATTTCCGCTAACGTGCAACTTGGGATGCTGGCGCTGCCAGAGGGCGAGCTCAAGTTTGACGAGTTCTTCGGCGAATCAGAGGTTTATTTCGAGGACGTGTTCGCACGGCTGCCGCTCGCAAGAGCAACGCGCGACGCCATGGATCTTGAACTTGAGATCAATTACCAGGGCTGTTCTCTGGATGGCCTTTGCTATCCACCGACGACTCGCATCCTCACTGTCGCACTGCCGGAAGCAAGCACAATTACTGAACTCGCATTGTTGCCGAGCCCTGATGCACCGGTTTCTGAACAGGCACGCCTTGCACAGCTGATAAGCGAATCGCATATCTGGCTCGTCATCGCGACTTTTTTTGGCGCAGGATTGCTGCTTGCATTCACGCCCTGCGTATTGCCCATGGTACCGATCCTGTCGGGAATCATTGCCGGCGAAGGCGACAATGTCAGCCCGATGCGCGGCTTTACGCTCGCATTGAGTTACGTCATGGGCATGGCACTCGTCTATACGGGTGCTGGTATCGCGGCGGCGGCTGCCGGTATGCAACTTGCGGCGACGTTTAACCAACCCTGGATTCTGATCCTGTTCGCAGGCCTGTTTGTCGTCCTCGCGCTCGGCATGTTCGGGCTATACGACCTGCAGATACCGAGCAGCATGCAAAGCCGGCTGGCCGGCATCAGTGGCCAGCAGAAGCGTGGCACGATTATCGGTGCGTTCATCATGGGTGCGCTGTCGGCGTTGATTGTCACGGCCTGTGTTGCACCGCCACTCGTCGCGACATTGACCGTTATTGGCCAGTCAGGTGACATGTTACGCGGTGGCACGGCGCTGTTCGCGTTAAGCATGGGCATGGGCGCACCATTGTTGATCGTCGGCGCTTCGGCCGGAAAACTGCTGCCGAAAGCCGGTCCGTGGATGGAATCGATCAAGAACGCATTTGGTTTCATGATGCTGGGCCTGGCGGTATGGATGTTATCGCGAATACTTCCCGGCAGCGTGACGCTGGCGCTCTGGGCTGTACTCATATTCATGGCCGGTGTGTTCCTCGGCGGGCTGACGACACTGGCGACGGGATCGTCGACGATACAGAAACTCAGCAAGGGTTTCGGTTTTCTCGCAATCATTTATGGCCTGTTGTTGTTGCTGGGTGCCCTGACCGGCGGCAGCAATCCACTTAAACCACTTGCCAGCATCAATCTCGGTGGCGGAGATATGCTCGCTGAAGAGCACGGCCTCGTGTTTCAGCACATCAAAACCGTTGACGATCTGGATCGCGAACTGGCGAATGCGGCAAGCCAGGGCAAGACTGCAATGCTCGATTTCTATGCCGACTGGTGCGTGTCCTGCAAAGAGATGGAAGCCTACACATTTACCGACACCGGCGTCCAGGCCGCATTGTCAAATACCGTGTTGCTACAGACCGATGTCACAGCGAACGACGCCGAGGACCAGGCCTTGTTACAGCGCTTCGGTGTCTTCGGACCGCCGACCATTATTTTCTTTGGCGCGGACGGTCAGCAACGCCACGGCTACGAAGTCGTTGGCTACATGAAATCGAACGACTTCATCAAACATGTGCAGAAGGCGTTTGCAGATCCTGCGACAATGTCTGCGCAGGCTCAATAAAAAGGGCGGATCGTGCGTCGATCATTTCTGGTTTTTACGATGGCATTTGTTGCGCTCATGGCAGGTGCACTGTTTTACGCCGCAAGAATACCTCTCAAGGCTCTGCCGGAACCCGTCGACACATTCGATCCGAATGCAGTAACCGCCATAAGCACTCAGGATCCTATTTATCCGTCATTCAGACTGTCGGACATGAATGGCGTTGAGCACGATTTCTCAGAGTGGCGAGACCAGAATCGCATTGTTAATTTTTGGGCAACGTGGTGCGCGCCCTGCCGTCGCGAAATTCCGTTGCTCAAGGCGTTCCAGGAAAAACACGCCGAGCACAGCATCCAGGTAATCGGCGTTGCAATAGATATGCTGGATGCCGTCATCGCTTATAATGAATCTGCCCAGTTCAATTATCCGATACTCGTCGGCGAACTGGATGCGATGGCCGCCGCAGAGTCATCCGGCGTCAACTTTATCGGCTTGCCATTCACGATGATTGTTGCCGCTGACGGCGAGTTGCTCGCTACCCACATTGGCGAGATTCACCAGGAACATCTCGACAAAATCGCCAGCGTCCTCAAACATCTCGATTTCGGCAGGATTGACAGGGAATCTGCACGGCAAGCACTGCGCGCCCTGTAATCCTCTGTGCGAAGATGATCTACCCGATTCTCGGCAGATTCATCTTCCAAGGCCAATCCTGAGTTCGGTATACCGCTAAACTCGCGAAAAAGGTTAGAATTGCTGCCATCTTCGGCAAACTTGTTGATTTCGGCTGCAAATGTCCACGTTCTTGTTACTCAATGGCCCCAACCTGAACCTGCTTGGCTCACGTGAGCCCGACGTCTATGGCGCAACGCGCCTGGGTGAAATCGAAGCACGCTGTCAGGAGCTCGCCTCTGCACAAGGACATGAGTTGTCGAGCTACCAGAGCAACGCCGAACACGATCTTATCGACCGGGTACAACAGGCGGGCGAGGACGGCGTCGATTTCATCATTATCAATCCCGGTGCGTTTACACATACGAGCATTGCATTGCGCGATGCAATTCTGGCAGTTGCTATTCCGTTTATTGAGATTCATCTGAGCAACACATTTGCTCGCGAAGAATTTCGACATCACAGCTACTTTAGTGACATAGCGCTTGGCTGCTTATTTGGATTTGGAGCTTATGGCTACGAATTGGCGTTACATGCCGCCAATCGGCACATTGCGAATGCCGAGGAAAAATAGTGGATATACGAAAAGTAAAGAAATTAATTGAGCTGCTCGACGAATCAGGCATTGCTGAAATTGAAATTGTAGAGGGTGAGGAATCGGTGCGCATCAGTCGCTATCCGAAGAATATGCCCCCTTTCGTCGCGCCTCCTGTAGCCACTGTGGCACCGACACCGACCGCTGCAGCTCTGAGCGTCACGGCAACACCCGTTGCCGCCGCT
>JADFKA010000234.1 GCA_022565135.1 Pseudomonadota bacterium | reverse complement strand
ACAACTTAACGAACGACCCAGAGAAACGTTACAATTCTATTCACCAGCAGAGAAGTTTGCTGAATGTGTTGCATCGATCGATTGAGATCGCAGTCACAAGCAGCCTCTCGGCAGTCTATCATTCCAGCGGCTGCTTTCGCGTGTATACCAGCCACTCAGAGGCCGATTTTTCAGGTCTGCTTTTTGAGCGTCTGCTTTCATCAAAAGCGGCCACTCGACCGGGCAATAAATGATGGAACTGACCGTCTGCTTACGGCCACAAGCGGAAGTTCGTCGGTTCATTGGGACAGGCAACCGCGTACCAAAACAACGGTGCTGATATTACAAACAGGCAGTAGACGGGCTGCGTAACTCGATTTCCTGGCGCGCCTCTTGAATGATTCCGTATATCGGTGTGTCCTTATTGGCTGCATACATCGCGGCGTCCATCGTGGCAGCGGCGTCCTCAATACATCCGCGGTCAATTTGCACTTGCGAGAGGTTAACAAGCCCTATTAGGTGATCGGAATCCATCGACAGCAGCGTTTTGTATGCGCTCTCTGCCGAGTCCAGATTGCCCTGTGCGTAATAGGCATTTCCCAGACCCAGCCAGGCAAGAGAATGTTCCGGCCACCGTTCCGTCGCCGCGCCGTAGCCCACTACTGCACTATCGACATCGCCGACTGCCTCGACAGCGGCGACTGATCGAATGTACTTATCGGCATCCAGCGATGCCGGCAGTTCGCCAGGCTCCAACACCAGAACACCCCAATATTCGGCTCGCTGCCAGGTACGAGCAAATCTGGACGCGCTCGTCACGTGACGTTTCTGGTCACCGGAACGAAGGATAAATTGCCTTTCATCTGCCAAATAGCCAACTACCACCGCATAATGCCAGACGGGCGCACGCTTGCTGCCGAGATTCTGCAGGACCAGCACCGGCCGACCCGCTCGCACTTCGCCAAGTAGCCCTGAAATATTTGTGTCGATTAGGTAGGGCATGCGCCCGTAACCGCGAGTAGCGGCAAGCAATTCAATCTGCAGGCTGCCCTGCCGACCGGGGATATAGATGCGTGCTTTCAGGGCATCAGGCGTAACGGCTACACCCGAATAATTCAGTATGGCTGCCAATGCTGACGGTCCGCACTGGTCGGTCACCTGAGGGTAGAACGGAGTTTGAATTAGCTCTATGTCGCCACGTTGCTGCTCAAGTCCCGATAGCATGTTACGAATATCACTGGCGCATCCTGAGATCAATACGATGATGCCGACCGCTAACCCATGCTGTTGCCATGCCGTCAACATGACTTCGACTTAGAATTCGCTGAAGAAGTTCGTTATATGGAGCAGTTCTAGAATGACGAGTACTATCGCGACAATACCGACCACTTCGACAAACCCGACACCGCCGGCCGGAAGTTGCACCAACTGCTGCTCTAGCGTTTGTAGTTCCGTATCGGTCAACGCATCAACCCGTACACTAGCGTTGGCCGGATCAACACCGAATGCAATCAGCGTACTCCGAACGGACTCTCTAGCCAGGACCTCGTTGATGTGATCAATGCGGTCTTGTCGTTCGATCATTTCAATCGCTGTCTCGGTCGATATTATTGCCGCACCGGCAGACTGCATCATCGGCATGCTGATCAAGCAGGCCGAAATCACAAGTACACAAAATTGTTTACTCCGGAAAATCAACATTACTGCACCTCTAGTTCACACTCGTGAATGGCAACGGTCAATCAGCCTGCTGAAGCCAGCCGGCTGATAAACAACTCGAAATAACATTTCAATTGGAAGAGTAGCAATGGACTGCGCCAAATAGACGTGACAGTTTTCACAGTTAACAACAATTGTTTTGACATAACACTTCGCTTACTCGGGCATTCTCCTGCAATCGCTGAGGTCAGTCGCGATTCAGGATTCATTCACCACCATCACTTCAATATTGCTGCAACGGATCGCCACCTCGAGCTGCGGTACTTTGCCTGTAAGGAGGACGACATGAAAGTCGGTTGGATGATAATGCCGGGACTAATTTGTATCTTGGCGTCGCTACACGCGCATGACAGTAATGCGCGAAGCTTGCACGATGAGCAGCAGTGTCTCGCGCTAGCGATGTATTGGGAAGCTAGAGGAGAGGGTCGCCACGGTATGATTGCTGTCGGCTGGACAATACTAAATCGCACTCGAAGCGACCATTTTCCAACGACTCCCTGCGCGGTTGTATATCAGGGCAGCGAGCGAGGTCCTTGTCAATTTTCATGGTGGTGTGATGGCAAGAGCGACCGGCCGAGGGACCGAATTAGTTGGACAAAGGCACGAATAATCGCGGCCGGTCTCCTTGTCGACCCTCCGCGCGATCCGACAAATGGAGCATTGTTCTATCACAGTAATAGTATTCCGGTGCCGTGGACGCGGACGCGAGTTCGAACTGCCCGGATTGGGAATCACATTTTTTACAGATAGTGTCTAAACCGACCGTCCGCTTTGGGTTGCGGTCTCAATGGGTCAACGCAACACCCGTACAAAACCGCACCACTCGGGTTTCGGTCCAGAGGGTCTTACAAGGCTGTCCAAAGTGCTGGAGCAGCAACTGATTCCGGTGAACGAGCGGGTAGCTCGAAGAATCGGTTCGCGCCGGGAACCGTTGTCTGAACAGGCGATCCGGGTTGTCGTGGAGACCAGGTTGCCATTGCTCCCACGGATAGGAACTCGGCGTCCCTGTGAATCTTTGGCTATTACTTTGATTCAACGACATTTTCGCTGGGCAATGGTTTTCCGACAAAGTGTTGCATCGACCGATTGAAATCGCAGTCATAAGCGGTCGTTCAGCATCATATCAGTCGAACGGCCGCTTTCGGGGGTAAAGCGGACGTCAAGAACGCTGAGAATACTAGATTCTGACAGCAACCTTCGACCAAGAGCAGACGTCAGGCCAATTTTCGATTTGAAATATGACACGGCTAGTTAATTTCATGGTGCTGGCACCAAGAGTCGAACTCGCTATTTTCTGATTACAAAAACCCGCCCGTTTGTGAACTTAACGGGCGGCGTGGCGTCGCGACTCCGACTACACCTGCGAATTTCATGATTCGACCAGACCGGATGAGCACGCGAAATAGTCCACCCCCAAGTTTCGACTGAAGCTCCCAAATCAAGTCGATGCCTGGCAGCCAGTACTTCGCCAGGTACGGCTTTATGGGTTTCTCGAATTGATCAACGGCATAGACGTAGGCCCAATCGTCGTCGCCTGGATCGTCCAACAGATTCCACAGTCGGTGCCACATTCGATCCTCAGCGTCGAAACACCCGTCGTTATCTGTGTGTTCTTCAGTGTGTTCTTCTGTGTGTCCCACCGTGTGTTGTCTCGTGTGTTGCTGCTCAGACGGACATACATAGCCTATGACAGCACCTGCGGCCTAGACGAAACAAACACCGTGCGGAACTAGAGGCAACAGGGTGAACTAAGCGCGCTCAATGCACGATTCCGGTCTAACGGGCGAGGCGAGGTTTGCGCAGAATCGACGCAATCATTCTCGAAGCGGATTATTGCCAATGCGTCACGCGAAGATCGGTCGACTGGTGACTTATTGGTGACTCAAGGTTGCCGGCAGATGCCGGCAACGCTCAAGCCCTTGTCAAATGGCGCGCCCGGAGAGATTCGAACTCCCGACCGCTCGGTTCGTAGTTGGGTCACT
>JADFKA010000233.1 GCA_022565135.1 Pseudomonadota bacterium | reverse complement strand
CCTGCGGAAAATTGTATGTGCGGATGCGTTCGGAGCGGTCACCCGAGCCCACGAGAAGTTTACGTTGCGCAGCCTGCTCGGTTATCTGCGCCGTGACTTCGGCATCGAGCAATCGCGCCTGCAGCAGCGACATTGCGCGTGCACGATTCTTGTGTTGGGAGCGCTCATCCTGGCATTCGACGACGATGCCCGAAGGCAAGTGTGTCAGTCGAACGGCCGAATCAGTCTTGTTGACGTGCTGGCCCCCGGCTCCCGATGCCCGGTAGGTATCGATACGCAGATCTACCGGCAATATTTCGATTGCCTCGACTTCATCGGCTTCTGGCAATACGGCGACCGTGCATGCTGAGGTATGAATACGACCTTGCGACTCGGTTGCCGGAACGCGCTGTACGCGATGAGCCCCCGATTCGAACTTGAGGCTGGCGTAAATGCCGCTACCCGTGATGCGGCTGATTATTTCCCTGTAGCCGCCGTGCTCACCTTCTCGTGCGGTGAGAATCTCTATCTTCCAGTTCATTGTCTCAGCGTATTTGGAATACATGCGAAACAGATCGCCGGCGAATATAGCGGCCTCGTCGCCGCCTGTCCCAGCCCGTAATTCCAGGAAGACGTTGCTGTTGTCATGCGGATCCGGGGGAATCAGTGATCTCTGCAGCGCGCTCTGCAGATCCTCACGCTGCGTAGTCAGTTTTTGCAGTTCTTCGTGCCCCATCTCACGAATGTCGCTATCACTGTCATCCGTCATCTCCTCGGCCGCCGCGATGTCATGATCAAGTGTCTCGAAATCACCAAACAAGGTGACAATCGGTTCGATGCGCGCGTACTCCTTCGACAAATTTCGAAATTTGTTCTGATCGACGATGATGTCAGGATCGGCGAGCAAACCGGCGAGCTCCTCGAAGCGGTCGCGTACAGATTCAAGCTTGTGCCGCATTGAATCTTTCACGACGCATCATTCTTATCGAGGCCGAACAGCGCCCTGGCAGCTTCGATGATTTCTTTCTCAGACGCTTCACCGGCTTCACGCAGACGCACGCTTGGATTGTGCAGCATTTTTTTCAACAGTGACGCTGTCGCAAATTCGATCACGTCAGCACTATCGACGCCTTTTGCAATTCGGCGTTGTGCTTGCTCGAGCACTTCATCACGAATTATTTTGCCATGTTCTCGTAGTGCCGTGATGATCGGACTGACTTGCTTGGCGTGCTCGATGTTCAGGTAGCGCACAATTTCGTCGTCGAGAATACGATTTGCATCGATAGCGGCCGCTTCGCGACTACCCTGGCCATCCTGAATTACCTTGTCGAGATCGTCGATCGTGTACAGGTAAACATCATCGAGTTCGGCGGCATCGGCGGCGATATTGCGTGGCACCGCGATATCGACAGCAAATATCGGCTTATGCCGGCGCGCCACAATTGCTTTTTCAAGCTGTTTGCGCGTGATGATGGGTTTGGGACTTGCGGTTGCGGTGATCAGGATATCCGCCTCCGGTAACGTGCCTTCGAGTTCCGATAGCGGCACGGCATAGCCGCCGAACTGACTGGCAAGATGCCGGGCCCGCTCAAAATCCCGATTCGCGACAAACAAGCGGCCTATGCCCTTGCTCGAAAGATGTTGCGCCAGTAATTTGACTGTCGCACCAGCGCCAACCAGCAGTGCCGTGTGCTGTGCGAATCCGGCAAAGAATTGCTGCGCGAGGCTAATCGCGGCAGACGCGACCGACACCGGACTTGAGCCAATTTCAGTATCGGTGCGCACCTTCTTGGCAACCGAAAAAGTGTGCTGAAACAGACGCCCAAGTTGTTTGCCCAGACTGCCGGCCTGCTCCGCCTCTCGAACCGCGTCCTTCAACTGGCCGAGTATTTGCGGTTCGCCGAGGACCATCGAATCGAGACCGCAAGCGACGCTAAAGATGTGGCGTATCGCGTCGTCTTCGGCGAGCGTAAACAGCGAGTCACCGAATGCCGGGTCCAGATCGCGATCATCGTGAAGCCAGGATCGAATCTGCTCGCAACCCGCGTCATTGCCAATGACATAAAATTCGGTACGGTTACAGGTCGATAACAGCACTGCCTCGGCGATGCTATCGATCTCGTTCAAGCGCACGAGGGCCCGGCCGACATCGTCGCCCGCGAACATAACTCGTTCGCGAATTTCGACAGGTGCCGTGTTATGGTTCAGCCCGAGTATTTGCAGCCGCATAGCCGTGATGGTGTTTGGATCGAGAATAAGGGAATCGGTCAGTGTGTGGGTATCATATGCGAACTGACGACTCAGTTCCTTGTCTGAATAAGCCATGAGCTGCAATATCGCAGCTGCCCCATCGATGAACAATAGAGTCCCAATGCATCACTTTTATCGGCGAATGCCCGCTAGATTTCTACTGGGTGCACTGATTGCTGTGGCCCAGCCATTTGCATTGGCGGGTACCGAAGGCGATGCAGAGTCCAGTGCGCATGTGCTGCAGGCAGAAATCGCCCTGCAGGCCGACGACTATCTGCAGGCAGCCAGAGAGTATCGCAAGGCAGCCGAGTTGAGCGATAACGTCGATATCGCACGACAGGCAACGCGGATCGCCTACGGATTCGGCCTCAATGCAGAGGCATTGCGATCAGCGAAACGCTGGTACGAGCTCGATGCAGAAAGCGACGATGCGCTACGAGTTATCGCACAACTCGAATTGCGCATGGGCAATCTCAGGGCAGCGCGTCGCAATTTCAAGAAATATATCGAATCAGGTGACGAGCCGGGCGACGAACGTCTTTTCTCACTTCTCCCGGTCCTGGCAGCCGAGGATGGCGAAAAAGCAGATCAAGTCATGCGATGGTTGGCCAAACCTTACAAGGACTCGGCGCTGGTGAATTACGCTGCTGCGGCATTGGCATTGCAAGCTGGCGATACCGAGTATGCGACGAAGAAATCTTTGCGTGCGATTGAGCTCAGTCCGGAGTGGCTCAAGCCAAAACTGTTGTATGCGCGTGCCCTGCTTTTGAACGGCGAGAAGGCCAGGGCAATTGACTACACCGCGCGCATCATTGGTGACGATCCGGACCCTGACCCCGATGCACGAATGGAGTTGGCCTTGATTCTGATGTCGGTGGGTCGCATTGATGACGCACTTAGCCAGGTCAACCAGATTCTGCTTGAGCAGTCAGGCAGAACGGATGCGTTACGGCTCATGGCGATCATCAATTTCCGCCAGGATAACCTCGACGCAGCCTGGGACGATTTCGAGGATCTTCTCCGGAGCCGCAGCTATACGATGGACGCCTTGTATTACCTGGCGCGCATCGCTGACATTCGTGGCGAACATGACCGGGCGGTGCGCTTGTACTCGCAGGTATCTTCCGGGCAAAATGCGCTCGCTGCGCAGCGCCGCGCAAGTGCCCTGATCGCATACCAGCATGACGATCCTGAGCAAGCATTGCAGCGCCTCGAAAAGTTTGCCGCTGAAAACCCGATCCATGCGGTCGACATGATTCTTGTAAGGGCTCAACTTCTGGCCTCGCTGGGCCGTTACCCGCTGGCTCTCGAGTCCTACGACAAGGTCGTGACTTATCGGCCCGAGAATGAGGGAATTGCGCTAGGCAGGGCGGAGTTGCTGCTGCGAATGGAGCGCCTCGACGATGCTCTGGACGAATATCGCCGGGCGGTGAGTCGATGGCCCGACAGCGCCCTGTCT
>JADFKA010000232.1 GCA_022565135.1 Pseudomonadota bacterium | reverse complement strand
GTACCGGCATGTGGAAAACTTCTTCGGCAAGTTCAACAGCGCCTTCCATTTTCGCGCTGCCGCCGGTGATGATGACGCCCGCGGCAATCAATTCCTCAAAACCACTGCGGCGCAGTTCGTCAAGAATCAAGCCGAATAATTCCTCATAACGTGGTTCAACGATTTCGGCGAGCGTCTGTCGTGCGAGACGCCTGGGTGGCCGATCCCCGACACTGGGTACTTCAATTGTTTCGTCGGAATTGGCCAGTTGCGAAAGCGCGCAGGCGTACTTGATTTTGATTTCCTCCGCGTATTGCGTCGGAGTACGCATCGACACAGCAATATCGTTCGTGACCTGGTCACCCGCGATTGGAATCACGGCGGTATGCTGAATCGCACCGCCAAAAAACACCGCGAGATCGGTGGTACCACCGCCGATGTCGACGATACATGCGCCCAGTTCCTTCTCGTCGTCGGTCAGAACCGAATAACTTGAGGCAAGTTGTTGCAGCACGATGTCATCGACTTCAAGCCCGCATCTTTGCACGCACTTGACAATGTTTTGCGCCGCGCTTTCTGCACCGGTCACCATGTGAACCTTTGCTTCGAGGCGCACACCCGACATGCCGATCGGGTCCCGAATGCCTCCCTGGCTGTCGATCAGGAATTCCTGCGGCAGAATGTGCAATATTTTCTGATCAGCAGGTATAGCAACCGCCCGAGCTGCATCGATGACTCGATCGATATCGCTGGAACTGACTTCGTTATCACGAATTGCGACGATTCCATGAGAATTGAGACTGCGCACGTGACCGCCGGCGATACCTGTGTAGACCGAGTGAATATCACATCCGGCCATGAGTTCGGCTTCCTCGACAGCGCGTTGAATTGAATGCACGGTCGACTCGATATTGACAACAACACCTTTCTTGAGGCCTCTTGATGGGTGTGATCCGATACCAATGATTTCAATTCTGCCGTCCTCGGCGACCTCGCCAACAATCGCAACGACTTTTGATGTGCCGATATCGAGCCCTACGATCAGGTTCTTTTCAACGCGTTTTGACATTCAGCGCGCACCTCGTAGTGCCATCAGTCCGTCACCATCTTGTTGCGGGTCTGCCACGGATGTATACGAACCGTTTTTCCAGCCGATCGTGAAACCATTGCTGTAACGCATATCCACATAGTCGACGTCGGCAGCGCGACTGGTGATGATGGCCGCGACAATGTCCAGGAACAGATCAATTCGATCCTGGATATCACGGCGACCGAGCCTGATTTCGACACCGTTGGCCAGGGTCATTTGCCACGCGCCGCGAGGATCGAGATGCATACGTCGAACGTCAAGACCAACAGGTATGAGCCGTTCGCGCACAGCCATGTAGCGCTTCGCGACATCGGCCGAGCGATCTTCGGGTCCGCTTAGCCTTGGCAGCTCGGCCGGAACATGCCGAGCGTTTTTGACGAATAGTTCGCCGTGTATATTTAGCAAGCCACGCTCGCCCCAGATGGCCGCAGGCACCTGCTCAGTAACGCTGATCCGCAATCGGCTCGGCCACCGACGCGCGACTGTCGCCTGATCGATCCACGGCAGCGCGACAATCTTTTGCTGCACGATACCCAGATCCACGCTGACGAATCCGTCGCCCAATTCATCGCTGATCGCTGCCTCAATCTGCATGGCAGTGACTCGTTGCAACGGCCCGCTGATCTCGATTGACCGAATAGGACGATCAAGCGCGCTAGAGCTGAGGTAGTAAGTAGCGGCGATCACCGTGATACCAATCATCGGCGCAACGATGAAGCCGGTACGAATCGTCGGTATCCGAAACCACACCGCCTTTTGTGTCTTGCGCCTGCGCGCTTGCCTACGCGTCATTGGCTGCCACCTCGATATGCGTTGCCCGAAGGTCCTGGCCGATACTGGTTTCGAGAATTCGCCAACACAGTTCTTCAAAATCGATGCCAGCTTGTTTCGCAGCCATTGGCACCAGGCTGTGGCTCGTCATGCCTGGAACGGTGTTGACTTCGATAACTTGGGGCTGACCGTCGCTGCCTGCCATGAAGTCGACGCGCCCCCATCCCGAGCAACCGAGTTCGGCAAACGCGGCAACGGCCAGGTCGGCGTATTTTTGTTCGGCTTCAGAGTCGGCGGTACCCGGGCAATGATAAACGGTGCGGTCTGATTCGTACTTCGCGCGGTAATCGTAGAAAACCCGCGGCGTTTCGATTCGAATACTGGGCAATGCCTCACCCTGCAGCACAGCAACTGTCATCTCATCGCCGATGATGCATCGCTCGGCCAAGGCAAACCTGCCAAAATCCAGCGCCAGCCTGACAGCATCATTGAGTTCTTCATGTTCGAACACTTTGCTCATGCCGATGCTCGAGCCTTCCTCCGCGGGCTTGAGAATGAGCGGAAAGCCGAACTTCTCCGCGGCAATCACGGCGTCAGCATGGTGGCGAACAACGGCATAGTCGGGTGTGGGAATTCCACATGCGTGCTGCGCACTTTGTCCATGGCGATGGCCGATGCCATGACGCCACTGCCTGTAAACGGTGTATCGAGCCATTGCAGCGCACCTTGCAGCGCACCATCTTCGCCTCCGGATCCATGCAGCGCTATCCAGGCGCGGTCAAATCCCAACGCCGCAAACTCCGCGAGGCTCTTTTCTGCAGGATCCCAGGCGCGAGCGTCAACGCCACGTGCTCGTAAAGCATCGAGCACCGCATTGCCTGTATCGAGTGACACCTCGCGTTCGTTCGAATATCCACCAAGCATGACGGCAACACGACCGAAATCGCCAGCATCATCGATAGGGTGGCGTTTCTCGGCCATGCCGATCGGGCGCGTCATCGTTGCACCTCGCCAACAATACGAACTTCGTGTACCAACTTGATGCCGTGAACGTCGATCACGGTCTGGCGAACATGCTCAATCAGTTTTTCGACATCGGCTGCTGTCGCGTCATCGCAATTGATGATGAAGTTGGCATGCTTGGGAGAAACTTCGGCGCCACCGATCCTGTGCCCCTTGAGGCCTGCGGCCTCGATTAATCGCGCGGCATGATCGCCCGGTGGATTTCGAAACACCGATCCGCAACTCGGCAATCCAAGCGGTTGTGTCGACTTGCGCCGTGCGAGCATGTCGTCCATTGCTGCCCTGCTTGCCGTCGCTTCAGGATCGAAGCGAAATGCAGCTTCAATAAACCACTCGTTGGCAGGACCCGTAACGCTGCGGTACGCGACTGTGTACTCAGTTGGTGTGCGCTCATGAATTTCGCCGCGTCGATCCATGGTGCGCACCGATTCGACGTGTTCCCACGTCTCACCACCGTGTGCGCCCGCATTCATAGCGAGCGCCCCACCAATTGTTCCAGGAATGCCCGCAAAAAATTCTGCCGGCCCCAGCTCCCAGCGGACACACTGTCGCGCGAGTTGGGTACATGGGACCCCGCTGCCGGCTTTGACCTTATATTGATCCACTTTTTCGAGATGGCGGAGTATTCGCGCCGCCGAGATCACAACACCCCGAATTCCGCCATCACGTACGAGAAGGTTGCTGCCGACACCGTGCCAGAAAACTGGTGTCTTCGAGTCGAGCTCGTGCAGGAACAATGACAGGTCCTCGACGCTGGCCGGAACGAAGAACAGGTCCGCAGGCCCGCCGACGCGCCAGGAGGTGTGGCGGCTCATCGGCTCGTCCTTG
>JADFKA010000231.1 GCA_022565135.1 Pseudomonadota bacterium | reverse complement strand
CTACGAACCCGAGAGTGTCGTTGTTTACCAGACTCGCCCGGTGTACCACTACTATCCGCACGCGTACCCGGTGTATTACTACCCGTACTCATTTGGCCACGCGTTTCATCATGACTTCTTCTGGGGCGTAACCACGGCATTTTCGGTGGGTTGGCACACGCGTTCGCTGCACGTCTACCATCACAGTTTCTACGGCCACCCTTACTATGGACATTCGTATTGGGATCACTGGTGGTATCGCAGCCCCTCGATCAATGTTTACAACCATCATTATGGCCATCATTACAACCGCCATTGGAATCACGATCGTTACGGCGCAGGCGACTACTGGCATCCGCAGACACGACATACGGTCAGCGCACACGATCAACGCGCAACTCGAACTCGCTATTATCCGAGCCCCAACACGAGTTCGAATCTCGTTACGACGTCTGGCAGACGTACGGGCGACAGGCCGCGAGCGGTTCGCTCACAAACCACGCAGCGCAGCAATACTTTTAGCGATGCGAGGACAGGGATTGATTTTCGAGATCGCCCCACGACTATTCGCCCCACGACCGTGGCACGAACCGCTGGCAACCATCAAAATGGTCGCAGCAACCGTCTGACGACTGCACGGCCGAGCATCCATACCGCTGCACCGCGCAGTAACACCCAGAGATCGCGGACTTCGCAGACGCCGCAACGGACCACAACCAGCCATGCTCCGAGCCGGCAGCTTGAGAGCTCGCGACCCGGTGTACGACCATCGGATTCTGTGTCGACTGCGCGTCGGCAATCCTCGCCACGTCCGCAAATGGTGGCGCGACAGAGCCATTCCAGACAGAGTGCGCCGAGCCGAAGCCATTCCAGGCAGAGTGCGCCGAGTCAAAGCCATTCCAGGCAGAGTGCGCCGAGCCAAAGCCATTTCAGGCAAAGTGCGCCGAGCCAAAGCCAGTCTCACAAGACTAATTCGTCGTCATCGCATTCCAGGAAGACGGCTGGCCGCAGGAATGATTCAAGCGGCTCGAGACAAAGGCACTGATAACAGCGCTCGGAGCGCAGTTTATTTTGGGTCTTGAGTGTCGCCGTCTGGTGTCGCGACATCCTGCTTGTCAGACGTTAATTCCCAAGCGATATAGGCGACACAGCCCGCCACAAAAATGGCGAGGAGTACCAATATGATTGGAAACAAGGCTTGCATGGCGCAGATCTTACCATTGCGCGGCGAGACTATCGCTTATCCGGGGTCGGCCGATTCGCGGCCGACAGTCTGGGCAGACGGCCTGATTGCCGCAATGCGTCGCGCAAAACGAATTCGATCTGCGCATTGAGACTGCGCAGAGGTTCCCCGGTTTCAGCCGGGGCGGGTGAGGTATTTGTGCCGCAGTGCCTCGTGCTGCTGCGGTGGATATTCATCAACTATGAGGTTGCGCACATGCGTCTCGGCAATCAACACCTGGTCTTCTGCAATTTTGCAAAGCGCACGAGCGTCATCTAGTGCCTCTGACGCTTCCCGCACAAGCCTTGGCTTGACTGAATCCGATTTGGCACGCAACTTTTCCAGCTTGGCAACGGCCTTGTTGACTGCCTTTTGAGCATCATTCGCGCCGCGGTATCGAAATTTAAGTTGCCGCGCACTGACGCGCAACTGGCCCCAGCCAGAGTCAATAAGGGCGCGATATAGAACAAATATTACGATCGGGCTCGCAAATACGAGGGCGAGCACCAAGGCCCAATTCCGAGTAGCAATTTCGAGAGTCACCGCAAAACATTAGCGTAATTGGTTTTGCTGTGCCGCGACATACTCACATTTTCGCGGCAAATATAACGCTATATGCGTTACATATTATTTACATTTACCCTACAATGTCCAGCATCGTGAAAACCAAGATTTCGACGCTGAACCTACGCATCAATCCTGCAATCAAGGATGCAGTGCGCGAGGCCGCGGCGCGCGAGCATCGTAGCGTCGCAAACATGGTCGAAATGCTGATTCGCCGCCACTGCGATCAATCAGGTATCACGATTCCCGAACAATCCGATCTTTTTCCGAGGAACGAACATGAATGAGAGAATGTTGAAAGCCATGGTTGCGGCCGGCGCCGTCAAGAAGATCAACATTATCGCCAGTGGGGCGCGCTTCCATGTCGTGGCCAACACGCCAAACGGTGCCGTTACTGCCGAAACACAAAAGGGCAAAGTGAAAACGTGGGTGTCTCTCGACGCTGCCGCGAAATGGGTGCGTGGACTGGGCATCGGCGCAGCACACGTCAATCTGACGCATTGGCAACCCGGGCAGCGCGAACTTTCGGTCTAAGACCGCTATCCCACCCAGATTCTTCGGCTGGCCGTACCGACGAATTTGCAATCGTCAGACGATTACTCTGATTCTGCAGACGGCCAGTCAGCGCCAAACGGAAATGGCTTGGTCTCAGAATTAAACGTCAGATAGAGGCAGATCTGATAAATATAGAGTCCGAGACTCTTGCCCAAATGTTGCAGCTGTTGGTTTTTCTCGCCTGTGAATAGCACCGAAAGAAAACCGAGCACTACAACGGCCGCGCCTACGAGACTCGCCAGGCTGATCAATACACAGGCAACCAGCATGAAGACAAGTCGCAACCAGGTCCTACTGGACTTCAGATTCTTCTCAATCGATGCACTGCTGTCCTCGTCTTCAACAGCAATACTATCTGCGGTGGGGTTGTCGTCGCTCATGGGTCATCTCCTCTTCCGATGCAGTTCCATACGTCAGTGAACGCACAGGCTTGCCCTATTGTCACAGCATTCGACTGATCGGACCAGCAAAAGATCCACGATATATAAAATATTGTCTTGTAATTAAGATTCATCCCGCAGCCCCGTGTCACATCGGCCAGACGACAAGGATCATCGGTACCGCAACGGCAACAATCAGGATCTCTAGCGGCAGTCCCATGCGCCAATAGTCACCGAATCGATAGCCACCGGGTCCCATGATCAGCGTATTGTTCTTGTGGCCGATTGGCGTCAGGAACGCACAGGACGCGGCAACCGCTACGCCCATAAGGAACGGGTCCGGGCTTACCCCTAGCCGCGCAGAAATCTCGACAGCAATGGGTGCCGCGATGACCGCGGTCGCGGTGTTATTCATGACATCCGACAGTGTCATCGTGACGATCACGAGCAGCAACAGCACGATAGCCGGGGAAAACCCCGATGACACGTCGACTATGCCAGCCGCAATCAATGCCGTACCGCCCGTATCCTGCAGCGCAGAACCGATCGGAATCATCGAGCCGAGCAAGACGATCACAGGCCATTCAACTGAATCGTAGACTTCCCGGATGGGCACCATGTTGAAGACAATATAAAGCGCTGCAACACCGCCGAGCGCGACGGGCAGATAGACCAGCCCGACGCTTGCCGCGGCAATGGCTGCCGCAAACAGGCCAACTGCGAGCCACACTTTCTTGCGTTGAATAACCCGGTGACCGCGATCAGCCAGCGGCAACAAGCCCAGGCGCCCGGTCACATCGCCAAGACGCTCGTCAGACCCTAGAAGCAACAACACATCACCTGGCTCCAGATCAAGGTTGCGCACGTTTTCCCGAAATCGCTTGCCCTGGCGCGACACACCGACAAGCGCGACCCGATAGCGATACAGCAACCGCAATGACATGGCCGAGCGACCCGCCAATTGCGACGCTTCCTGGACAACGACTTCGTTGAGCAT
>JADFKA010000230.1 GCA_022565135.1 Pseudomonadota bacterium | reverse complement strand
CGGCTCTATTCCTGCAAGCTCATCGATGAGGTCTTTTGCCTTATCTGTCCAGCCAGTTCCCGCGGGCCGTGCGAGAAGCTGAAGAAAAATATACTCATCTTCCTCAAGCTTCGTCATGGCTTCGACGACGACGGAGATTGGATCAATATTCTTTTTGTCCTCTTCGCTGTCATCCTCCATATCCATGTACGTTCTTAGCGGGTATGCGTCGTCTTTCTCCGATCTCGCTTATCAGATAGCCGTCACGACTGAAGATTCGCAGAGGAATCTGTAGCGGGATGTCGCGAATTGTCTCGGCCGCCGGCAATCCTGGAGTGACGAAATAGTAGGCGCCAATCACCGCTGCCACGCCGCCAATGGTGGCGGTCAGCCCGAGCCCGGAAAGAATAATTATCCAGCAGACTATGCGCCGCGGCGTGCTGCGTCTGGTCTTGCGGTGCGATTTCGAGTCGTTTTGCATAGTTGTTGCTGTATTGAGGCAAATTACGCGGACAATCACTGCATCCGCTAATTATATTAATTAGGTATGCTGGTGTCCGAGCGGTGCAGAAAACATGGCAATCCCGTGGCACTGGACCCGGGGCAGCCGCGCCCAAGGCGCCGATGATAACGAGCGACGGCCCGGTGCCGCAATGCCAGTACTCGGTCAATATTACCCTGACCGAGTACTGGTGATCGCGAAAAAGCTCCCGGCCAGGCCCGGTGATTCGATGCGAACAGGGCGAAGAAGTCGCGCAATCCCCAGCAATAAGGTGATTTAGGCGACTCTGATCGGCTGGAAATAGTCGTCATTGCGGCTCACTAACTAGTTCACGGAATGGTATCAGCGCGAGCAGTACCATACGGATCGCTGGATCGTGAACAAAGTCACGTTTTATTTAACATTTTCTTGATATATAGTTAAATCGAGTTGCTCAGGTTCAGACTACAATTGGTTCGCAACTTACCGACCTAGAAGGAAAAAGCGTGTTATTTGGCAAAAGAACTCAACCCCTGTTGGGCCTCGATATCACGACGTCGTCGGTAAAGCTGATAGAGCTCTCCCAAAGCGGAAAACGCTATCGCGTTGAGTCGTATGCAGCGGAGCCCACGCCACCGAGCTCAGTCAATGAAAAAGCGATAGTTGATGCCAAGGCTGTCGGTGAAGCTATCCGTCGAGCCGTCAAGCGAGCTGGTGCCAAGGCAACAGATGTCGCTGTGGCCATCAGCGGCGATGCGGCAATTACCAAGGTCATTCAAATGCCATCAGGTCTGTCCGACAGAGACTTGGAAGGCCAGGTCGAAATTCAGGCTGACCAGTACATTCCATTCCCGATGGAAGAAGTCAGTTTTGATTACGAAGTCGTCGGCCCGAACGAAAAAGACCCGGAACTCATGGATGTACTGCTCGTTGCGACACGCACCGAGAACGTCGAACAGCGGCAAGCGGCTGTCAGCGCCGCGGGACTCGTTACGATGGTGGTCGATGTCGAAGCATTTGCGCTCGAAAATGCATGCAGGCTCCTGAGCCACCAAATTCCGGACAATGGTATGGGGCAAACGGTTGCTGTCGTAGACATCGGCGCCAGCAGCACAACCTTTAGTGTTCTCAATGATCTCAAGGTGGTCTATACGCGCGATTTTAATTTCGGCGGACAACAGCTTACCGAAGAGATTATGCGAACTTACGGCCTGTCGATGGAAGATGCCGGTCGAGCAAAGAAACAGGGCGGTCTGCCCAGTAACTATCAACCCGAGGTTCTCGAACCCTTCATCGACGATATGACGCAGCAGGTCAGTCGGTCACTGCAGTTCTACCTGGCATCCGGCGGCGGTCGCGAGCAACCGGACATGATCCTGGTCTGCGGCGGTTGCGCCAACATTCCCGGCATTGCGGATGTAATCTCGAGTCGAGTCGGTATTCCGACAGAAATCGGTGACCCGCTCGGCCAAATGAAAATTTCATCAAAAGCTAAATCGCAGGGCGTGCACAAAGATGCAACTGCGCTCCTGACAGCGTGCGGCCTTGCATTGAGGAGCTTTGACTAATATGCCACGCATTAATCTACTCCCCTGGCGCGAGGCGGAACGCAGCAAGCGGCAACGCGATTTCGGCGTGGCAATGGCGGGCGGCGTCGTCGCAGCGATCGCCGCGGTGATAGTAACGATGTTTGCCTATTCGCAGATGATCAGTAATCAGGAAGCACGAAACCAGCGATTAACCGATGAAATCACAGAGCTTGAAAAGAGTATCCTGGAAATTGATGGACTGGAGCGACAAAAAGAACGATTGCTCGCGCGCATGGAAATAATCGAGCAACTGCAGAAAAGTCGACCGGAGATTGTGCATTTATTCGATGAGATGGCGCGGCGATTGCCCGAAGGTGTATATCTCACCGGGCTAAAGCAGACGGGTTCGAACATTGAGATTCGGGGTGTCGCACAATCAAGTACACGCGTCTCCGCTCTGATGCGTCAGGTCGATGCATCCGATTATTTGACCGACCCTGAAGTAGACAAGGTGGAAACGACGCAATCAGGCGCCTCCCGTCAAGCTGAGTTCATCGTCTATCTGAAACAGGTCCGTGCGGGCGATGACGAGGAGATACGATGAACGTCGTCGAAGAACTAAGAAATCTGGACGTCAATGATGTAGGCCGCTGGCCGCTTGCGTTTCGCGCCGCTGTAATCGCGATCGTGTTTGTCGGGGTAGTTGGCCTTGGCATTTACTTTACGATTATCAAAGACAAGAGGCCATTGCTACAACGCGCGCAAAATGATGAGCAGACGCTCAGAATCACGTTCGAAAACAAGCAGCGCAAGGCCGCGAATTACGACGCGTACAGGGCACAGTTGTCGCAGATCGAGCAATCGTTTGGCACGATGCTAAGGCAGTTGCCGGGCAAGACCGAGATTCCGAGCCTGATTGTTGACATCTCACAGACGGGTTTGGCCGCGGGGTTGCAGGAGAAGCTTTTTCAGCCGCAGCCGGAAAGGCCAAAAGATTTTTACGCCGAGAAGCCGATTAAGATCCGGCTCTCCGGCGGCTATCACGAGATCGCTAATTTTGTGAGTGGCATAGCAGCTTTGCCACGTATTGTCACGCTGCACGACATCAACATTACACCGGAAGACAAAGGCAGCTTCGACAAGCTTACCCTGGAAGTGACGGCACAGACTTACCGTTATCTGGACGAGGAGGCAGACTTGCGATGAATGCTTCTCTGACGATTAGAAACGGCTTACTGATGGTGCTGGTCGCGCTGGGACTTGCCGGATGTGGCGGTGACACGGATGACCTGGACAAGTATGTCAATGAGGTTAAAGCGCGTCCAGGTGGTCGCATAGATCCGCTGCCGGAAATTACGCCATATGAGATATTTACCTACATTGCGGACGCCGAAGGCGTGCGCTCACCGTTTGTCCCCGATACGCCACAGGCAACCGCGGGACGGGGTGTGGGCGGTGCGCGCCCGGATCTTGACCGCAGCCGCGAATTCCTCGAGAGTTTTCCGCTGGACACGCTGCGCATGGTCGGCACGATGTACATCGGCGAAACGACGTACGCGCTCGTACGAACGGCTGACGGCCTGATTCACCGTGTTGTGCCTGGCAACTACATGGGACAGAACGACGGAAGAATCATCGGCATTACGGATTCAGAAATTGACATGGTTGAAATTATTTCTGACGGGATAGGCGGTTATATCGAGAGAGATGCCGCGATTGGTCTTTCGGACT
>JADFKA010000229.1:1391-3725 GCA_022565135.1 Pseudomonadota bacterium | reverse complement strand
CGTAGATCGAGACGGCCAAACGTCGAGAGTCGCGGTGCGCAAGAGTACGAATAGAATATTCGAGAAACCTTCGACGCTGGCAATACGTGCCTCATCGTATCGACCGTTGCGCGAAGGGAAGAAATTGTCGGGAATAAAAACCTGCCGAACGTTTCATTTCCTGCTGACTCCGGTGGCGATCGAAAAACCTGAATAGCCGAGTCAATTCCCGGACTGGCCATCCAGCCCTGCTGCAAGTCGTGCTGCGCGCAAAGTGTTGGCCATTAGCATGACAATAGTCATTGGTCCGACTCCGCCAGGCACCGGCGTTATTGCAGCTGCCACTGCACTGACAGATTCGAAGTCGACGTCACCCGTCAGCTGTGTTTTTGTTTCGCCGTCGACTGTAATCTCGAGGCGGTTGATGCCGACATCAATGACGATGGCGCCGGGCTTGATCCAGTCACCTGTGACCATTTTGGCCCGACCAACGGCAGCTACAACAATGTCGGCCTGACGGACGACCGCAGCGAGGTCGCTGGTACGACTGTGGGTTACCGTTACGGTCGCATTGGCGCGTAATAACAGGCTGGCCATGGGTTTGCCGACGATATTCGATCGACCGATCACGACAGCGCTCAGTCCGGAAAGATCCGAGCCCAAATGGGCTTCGATCATCAACATGCAGCCAGCTGGTGTGCAGGGGACGAAGGCAGCGGCCGTATCGCCGGTTGTCAGTTTGCCGATATTGACAAGGTGAAAGCCATCGACATCTTTGCCTGGCGATACGGCTTGCGTTATCGCCTGTTCATCAATATGTGCGGGCAGCGGCAGCTGAACGAGGATGCCGTGAATCGAAATGTCACTATTGAGTTCATCGATCAGTTTCAATACGTCATCCTGCGATGTGCTTGCGGCCAGCGTGTGCTGAACTGAATAAAATCCACAGGATTCGGCTGTACGTTTTTTGTTGCGCACATAGACCTGGCTGGCTGGGTCGTCACCGACGATAACCACAGCGAGCCCAGGCTTGAGGCCATGCTTCCTGAGCAAGGTCTCCGTCTCCGTCACTATTTTGGTTGACAGTTCTGCGGCCATCGCCTTGCCGTCAATGCGTTGGGCTTGCGTCATCGTGTTTGTTGCCTCCTGACCCGCTCCTGGTGCCGACCCGACCGGTCGGCGCCGCATGGTACCGTCGTGGTGGCCGCCGGTAAACCTCGCTGCACGATTATTGCCACGGAACCTCTGTGACGGGTGTCCAGCGTTGTTCTCGGCGGATTATGCGCTCGCTTAAATTTTCGTCCTCGTAGCTGATCGGTGTGACGACGGCAATTCTATCTGGCGTTGGCGACAATACATGTGTATTGATGATGCCAAAGCGACCGACGTCGGATTCGATGACGGCAGCGGTATAAACACCACAGTTTCGGCAGAGTAAAAAGTCGGCAGTCATAAGCGCGAAACGATAACGTTGTAGCATGACTGCGTCATTGACGATAATTTGCAGCTGTCCATCCGGATCTGAAGTGCTTAAAGCATCATGCCTGCGACAAAACCGGCACTGGCATGCGCGTACCGACCAGTCTGCGGGTTTCTGCGCTGTCGTGTAACGGCAGCCGATCGCCCCACAGTGGCAACGGCCTGCGTATTCAATTCGAGGCATGAGCAGTATCCCGAAAATACCGCCGACGCTGTGACAATGCTGCCAGCAATGTGGCTGTTATTAATGATGCGAGCAAATGCTTGAGAGTATGTCCACTGACCAGCCGGCCGATAGCGAAGATTTCGGCATCAAAATACTCGAACAATTTGGCAAATGCGTAGAAAATGATCATGAGCCAATACACTTTGCTGGAGCCGACCGCCGGTTGATAGGAATACAACATGATCGGGATCAGGAGCGTTGGCAGGAACTGGATTACGACATAGGGTCGAAGATCGCCGTTGCCGCTGGTTTCAGTTATCACCCAGTAAGCTACTGAAATCAGCCCCGCAGCGAGCAACGGCACAAGTATCCGCCGCGCCAGTCGTACCGATACAAATTCACCGGTGATGATTGCGAACAGCCCGGCAGACCCGATTGTCATCGACAAACGGTCCCAGACCAGTGTTTCGTTGTTTGGCTCCAGGTGGTAATAGCCCGAGCCAAAGGCTGTGAGCAAAACGCCTAGAAAGAAAATAACATAAGCGGCTAGTAGCCCTGGCACACACACCGTGCGGGCATGTCGAATTGTATAAACAAGCCCCATGGCGCCGAAGATCAGGAACGGCAGGTTCGATGCGACATTGCCAAAATTATCGATCTGGAGCAGACGGCGACTGTCAGCAAAGTTGTGGTAGGCGGGGTCCTGCGGT
>JADFKA010000229.1:0-1381 GCA_022565135.1 Pseudomonadota bacterium | reverse complement strand
GCGGTAACGGCGCGCTGCCCAGAAAGCTAACGACGACCAGGATGACCGCCGCAACGATAGTCGTGATGGCGCGTGCCGAAAGGCGGCTATTATTGCGCACGTTTTCCAATAGGACCCGGATGTGTCAGATGCTCACTACGCGATGACGTTGGATGACCGCACAGATTTGACCGTACTCCATGGGGCGAGACTCGGCAAGGCGTTGCATGACATGACCGAGATAACACAATGGCGTAGACTAGCAGTTGCAGCCCGATCGCATAGGAGCCCCGATGTCTGACAGTCGCCATTACGACACAGTCGCTTTCGATGTTCGTGACAATGCGACGATGTTGATTTTCGCGCGCACGACACCGGAAGGGGACATTGACGATTATCTTCTTTTAATGCGAACTGTTGAGGACGATTTCGATGAATCCATGTACATCGAAATCAATGAGAACCAGTTTGGGGGGCACAACCTGATCCGGGAAGCAGAGTTAATGGGTAACACTCTGACACTGAAGTTGTACGAACCGGCCAAGGAACTTGGTGGAAGTTCAGAAATCGTTCTGACTTTCGCAGATACGCCGGAGAATGGTACGAGTATCCAGCGCGGCGCGTTTCGCGTGCTCGGCGACACGCTGTCAGGTGGCAACGCTTGATCTGAGGTTTTCATGCTGCAGTTGCGTCCCAATTGCGAACACTGCGATCGCGATCTGCCACCGGAATCGAACATCGCCATGATCTGCAGCTTCGAATGCACATTTTGTCAAGAGTGTGCTGCATCTGTTTTTACGAGCGTCTGTCCCAACTGTGGTGGCAATTTCGTACCAAGACCCATTCGCCCACCCAAGTCACTGCTTCGATATCCTGCGGCGGACAAACGTATCGTCATTTCTCACTCGTCATGAGTGATCGGGAATATAGTCTTTACTTGCTGCGCTGCGCCGATGGCAGCTTGTATACCGGCATCGCAGTGGATGTCGAAAAACGCATTGCTGAGCACGAAGAAGGGTCGCGCGGCGCCAAATATCTGCGCGGCAAGGGACCGCTGCGGCTTGTATTCGAGCAAACTATTGGCAATCGGGCTATCGCGTCTCGATTCGAGTATCGCGTCAAGCAGCTCGGCAGATCGCAAAAAGAGGCACTTATTGACGGTCAGGCAACGTTGCGAGAAGTATTGTCCAATTCAGGCTGTGATGCGGATCAGGCCTCGGGCGCTGCCTGCAGGTAAAGCACGATCGGCTTGCCGAATTCGGGAATGTGCAAGCGCGTATCCGTATCCCATGTCTCCCTGATTTCCTCGAGCCAGCCGGCCGTGTCAACAAAGTTGTCGAGAACGCGCGGAGCCAACATCACCTCACCGAATGGTCGCGTGTAGTCGTCGAAGTGAATCGGA
>JADFKA010000228.1 GCA_022565135.1 Pseudomonadota bacterium | reverse complement strand
CGGCATGCCGTCGGAACGCGGTTGCTGTGCCAGCGTGGTCAGAATGCGTACAATTTCACTCGCTGAAGCGTGCTCGAGCCGCACGACCACGATGTCCTCGTCATTGGACTGGTCAATACGGCGGACGATGCTGATAATTCGACGCACGTTTGCAGCGCGATCGGAAATGATCAGCATGTTCGAGCCGGGGTGTGCTGCAAGGTGACCGTATTGCGGAATTAGCGGACGCAGAATCGGTACTAGCTGGGCCGCACCGACGTTATGCACCTGCAGCACCTGCGTCACAATATCGTCTGCACCTGCGGCCCCAGCCGCGCCCAGAGGGCCGGCGAATTGCCGTGCGGTCGCGTCGGGCATTATTTTAGTCACGTCACCGGCCGTAATTGCGACAAAGCCATGCACTTGTAAGATTGACAGAAATGCCTCGTAAAAAGCGTCTGGCGACATTGGCGTCGACGACAACATCGTGACTTTGGCATTCACGCGTGGATCGATGATGAAGTTTTGCCCTGTCACCTCACCGACAGCCTCGATAATTTGTCGAATGTCAGCTTCCTTGTAATTCGGCGTGATTGTCGTTTGCTGGCTCCAGGCCAGCCGAGTGACCGCCAGACAGACGAGCGCCAGGGTAAAAACAAAGCGCAATCGCAAATGCATGTGTTGGATGTGATTCATCGGTTGGTCTCATCCGAGATATCGAGTTGACTGGTCTTTAATATGATGATTTGAGCTTGCCCGTTACGTTCAACGGTTACCGAAACCTGGTCCGCGTTGCCCAGTGACTGGAAAATCTGCATCGCCTGGGACGGGTCCGTCAGAGACTGTCCGTCAATATCCTTGATCAGGTCACCAGGGCGCAAGCCAAGCGCCGTGAATTGTTTCCGATTGCGGCCTGGATACACGCGATAGCCTTGTTGTTGCCCGTTGACGAAATACGGTGTCGGCCGGATGACATCTGCCAGCCTCGATACGTTCTGCGCGACAACGGACTGAATGCTCGGTGAATTTCTGATCGCGCGACTTGTAGACGTCATGTTTCGCCTTGTGATTGCAGGTGAGCCCGCAGGAAAATCTTTTGGCAGCTTCAAGTTGGTCAGGACACCATTCTCATTGAGGACGACGCGATCTGCGTACACCGCATGTAGTCTTGCGCCAGGGGTTACCGATTCACCGATCGTGTATACCTTCTCTTCATCGCCAGCGTCGGCAATGATCGCGATCGCCATCGCACTCGGATCTGCTGCAATGGTGCCTTTGAGCGACAAGTTTGCGAGCTTCGTGTCGCGAAGGTTTTCCGTTTCATCAACAACTTGCGGCTGGATGTCCGACACGCCTGTGCTGGCCACGCCGAATATGTGCGCGTCGGCGATCGCTCTTACGTCGGCAGAATCGCCTGTGGCGCTCAATGCGGTGAGCTGTATCGAAGGTACCGGAATCGTATCACCGGCAGCCGGCCCTGGAACGAGTGTCCAGATAATACCGGCAAGTTGCCATGCAATGACGACGACAAGCAGTAACGTAACCCAGGCTGGCAACAGCCGATGTGCCGCCGCCAGGGTCTTTGCGCCGTCCAGACTCGCAAAGTCAGTCCATTTGGCTTCGGGGGTCATAATGAGTTTGGCCGTTTAATTATTCCCTGTCTCCCTATTAACGCAGCGCCAGGATGATACGGGTTGACGTTGCCTGCAGACAAGCCTGAAAGGGCTAAAAAAACCATATCAAGCAATGATCTACATTCTGCCGCTGGCACGTCATCGCCTGTTCACCCTGTCGTTGGCCGCCGCCGGGGCAATAAAACCCTGCGACGGGCTTGGAGATCGTCGGCGCGTGCCCATATATAATAACCTGTGAGCTGCATGCTTGACCCGATTAAGTGCAATTACGCGAAGAAGCTGACATAACGACCGAACCGATGAGTGAGCACCGAGAAGACGAGGAACGATCTGGCGGTTATGAGCTGGCCGTAGAAGAGGCGCCGCCCAAGGTCAAGCCGCCGCCGCTGTATCGCGTTGTGCTGCTCAATGATGACTTCACGCCTATGGAGTTTGTGGTCGATATCCTGGAGTCAATTTTTGGCATGGAGCGAACACGCGCTACCCAGGTCATGCTAGAAGTGCATACTAAGGGCAAGGGCGTTTGCGGCGTCTTCAATTTCGAAATCGCCGAGACAAAGGTTGCGCAAGTCATGGGTTTAGCCAAACAGCATCAGCACCCGTTGCTGTGTACTATAGAAGAGTCCTGATGAATATTGAGGCCGTCGAATGCTGAGCAGTGAGCTTGAATTCTGTCTGAATGAGGCCTTTCAGAGTGCGCGGGCGAGCCGCCATGAATTCATGACGGTCGAGCACCTGTTGCTGACGCTGCTGGACGTACCCAAAGTTTACGAAATCCTCAAGGCCTGTGGCTCCGATGTTACCGAGTTGCGGCGTCAGCTGTCTGAATTTGTCGAGGAACAGACACCGCTGTTGTCAGATGATGACGATGCGGATGTTCAGCCGACCCTCGGCTTTCAACGCGTGCTGCAACGAGCCGTATTCCATGTGCAGTCGAGCGGCAAAAATGAGGTAACAAGCACCAATGTTCTCGTTGCCATCTTTAGTGAGAAACAATCGCAAGCGGTCTACTTGCTGACTCTGCAAGACGTTACGCGGCTCGATATCATTAATTACATTTCGCATGGCGTGCCGCAGGTGACAAGTGATAGCAGCGGCGACGAGCAGAAATCTCCTCTTGAAAGTGAGCCGGAACCTGAGCTTTCGCCGCTTGACAAGTACGCGACGAACCTCAATCAGATGGCTATCGAGGGCAAGATCGATCCGCTGATCGGCCGTGAGTTGGAGATCGAACGAACCGTGCAGATCTTGTGTCGTCGCCGCAAGAATAATCCGCTGTATGTCGGCGACGCGGGCGTAGGGAAGACGGCAATAGCTGAGGGACTTGCACGCTTGATCACCGAGGAACGTGTTCCCGAAGTGTTGCACGGCGCCACGATCTATGCGCTCGACATGGGATCACTGATTGCCGGGACCAAGTACCGTGGTGATTTTGAGAAGCGTTTGAAGGGAGTGATCGCCGAAATTAGTGAAGACCCCGGTGCCATACTGTTCATAGACGAGATTCATACGGTCATTGGTGCGGGTGCTGCGTCTGGCGGCGTTATGGACGCCAGCAACTTGATTAAGCCCGTGCTGGCCAATGGGGCGATTCGCTGCATTGGTTCGACAACGTACTCCGAGTATCGCGGCATTTTCGAGAAAGACCACGCGCTGGCGCGACGGTTTCAGAAGATTGACGTTCCCGAGCCGAGCGTCGATGAAACGGTGGCAATTCTGCATGGACTCAAGTCTCGTTTCGAAGAGCACCACGGCATCAAATACGATTCACTTGCTCTGGAAGCTGCCGCCGAGCTTGCATCACGCCATATAAATGATCGTCGATTGCCGGATAAGGCGATTGATGTCATCGATGAGGCTGGAGCCTGTCTCCAGTTGCAGCCTGAAGGGGAGCGCGGTGACCGCGTCACTGTGGAAATGGTTTAGAATATCGTCGCCAAGATGCGGTGAAGCAGGTTGACCGCGGCTGGGCGTTCCCGGCCATTTCATCCCTCAGGTCGGACGGGGCGGTCAACGGCTCATTTTTCTCGACCGGTGGCTTGTTGACCCCCGACTTTGTGACTTTCTTCTGCACGCAGCCACTCGCTTTTGGGGGTGACGAGATCACCGACAT
>JADFKA010000227.1 GCA_022565135.1 Pseudomonadota bacterium | reverse complement strand
TCGGCACCAGGCCCAAGATGATCGCGCCTAACGCGAACACGGTCGCGGCCAAGATACTTTTCAAGATTGTGCTGCGTTTCAAACCCATCGATCAGGCCCAGAAAAGACGTACTTTCAAATTTAACAGCATGCTACCCGGTCGGGAACGCAAGGCCTATTAGTATTCACACACCTGCACCTGTGTGAATACTAATTCGCCATGGACACCCGGTAGCGGCTTGAATACTAATTCGCACCCAAAACACGCATGCGGTAATTAACAAACGGGGCAAGGAAGCATATGCGTCGCTCTCGGGCGACGTTAGGGAATACCATGCGATAATTTGGGAAGATTCGGAGGATATTCTTCGGCAGGCAATGAAAGATTCACGCGATATGATCGATGGACACTACCAGCCGTCAGGATAGTGCAATAGTCAGCAAAACAAGAATTTTCAAGTCAGGATAGCAATTCGCCAGGGACACTTTTTCTGGCACTTTTTCTGCGTTTGGGAAGATCCTGGGCTTGCCGATACTGCTGTTTATGAAAATCGATACTCTAAAATCTTCCCCCGGTTTATCACCTGATTCCTCAAAAATACCGCCTAATCTTTTTGACGCGCTTGTTGAAAGATTTGGTACGCGTCTTCGGGTTGTGATCGACCGGCGCAGGGAGTGTTGCCGCCAGCTCGATGGCCTGCCGGTCTGAAAGCTGAGACGCAGGAATCCCCCAGTAGTAGCGGGCGGCTGCATCGACGCCGTAGATACCGCGGTCGAACTCGGCGACATTGATGTAGTGCTCGAGGATGCGCTTCTTGCTCAGGTTTCTTTCCATGCCGATGGTCAGGACCAGCTCGTGCCACTTGCGTAAGGGGTTGCGCGAAGGATTCAGGAAAACATTTTTGACAGTTTGCTGAGAGATCGTACTCGCGCCATAAACGAGTCGTTTCTCGGACAGGTTGTATTCCATAGCTTTCTTGAGTGCGTCAATATCCACGCCCTGATGAGAATAAAAGTGGGCGTCCTCAGCAACGATTAATGCGCGAATCATGCCGCGCGGCACCGTCTCGATGGGGACCGGATTCCAGCGCAGTCTGGGCCAGTCGCTGTGGTGGTGTCGCTCGAATTCATAGCTGCGGATGAAGCTGGATCTCTGAATTGGGCCTTCCGCGTACAAATCCCAGTCCGGCCAAATGCCGATCAGATAGCCCAAGTCCATCATGATCAGTACGGGCAATAGCCGGATGCTGATGCGCAGCGTCCGGGTGACGATTGACACGCGAAAAAGCGCAGCAAATTTTCTGGAAATGTTCAAAGCCATGGTCTGTGAATGCGATCGGGCGGCAAGCTGTGGCGCGGGTGCAGTGGATTCGCTCCTGCTTGCCTTTTAACCTCGTCTTGCTTTGCGTATGGGCTTGACTCGCATGGCGAGTGAGGCCAGTTGGTCGGCCAGCGGCCTGGGTTTTGCGATGCCGAATCCTTGCCCGTAGTCGACGCCCAAGCTGCTCAGTTGCGTCTTGATTGCACTGTTTTCCACGTACTCGGCAATAGTCTTCAGGCCCATCGCATGGCTCATTTGATTGATCGCCGCGACCATTGCGTTGGAGACAGGATCTTCCGCAATCTCTCGGACAAATTGCCCGTCGATCTTCAGAAAATCGATCGGCAGCGTCTTGAGATAGGAGAAAGAACTCAGGCCCGAGCCGAAATCATCGAGGGAGAACCGACAGCCTTTTTCTCGGAGGACGGACATGAACTGTTTCGCCCGACTCATATTTAGAATGGTTGTCGTTTCCGTCAGCTCGAAGCAAACGGCGGTCGTTGGCACGCCGATGCGGGACAGTTCCCCGATGACGAAATCGAGGAAGCTGTTATCGCAGATGGACTGACCGGACAGATTGATGGCAAAGAAACTTTCTTCCTTCGCCAGTTGCGAGCCAAAGTCAGCCAACATCTCCAGGCTGTGCGTGATAACCCAGCGATCCACGGCCGGCATCAATCGGCTGTGCTCGGCATGCGGCATGAAATTGTTGGGTGCGATTGGGTTGCCCTGGTCGTCGATACCGCGCAGCAGAATCTCGAAATGAGAGGTCCTGGTTGTCGTCGTTAACGGTTTGATCTGCTGGCAATACAATAGAAAGTCATCGTTTCTGAGCGCCTGCTGGACAAATTCGATGCCCTGCGTGCGTTCCCTGCCGTGCAGCATCAGGGCGTCGGCATGCCGGTAGATGGCAACGCGATCCCGGCCACGGTCCTTGGCGACGACACAGGCAATATTTGCCGCCGCAAGCGCACTTTCGATCGTTTCCGCTTCCGCAGACAGCTGTGCCACGCCGATGCTCGCGGTCAGTTTGATGGGTCGGTCGCCCCACATAATGCTCAAGTTGCTAATCGCCCGGCGTACGTCCTGGCCAATGCACCAGCCTCGATCGGCCGGGCAATTTGCGACGAGAATGCTAAACTCATCTTCACCGATTCTTGCCACCGGGCCGATGTCTTTTAACTCACGGGCCAGCAGCAAGCCGACTTGCCGGATCGTTTCGTCACGCGCCGCGCAGCCGAAGCTTTCCTCCACCGATTGCAGTTCGTCCAGATTCAGATGAAGAATGGAATGGAGGGTACTTTTGCTGCGGCTGCCGCTCATTCTCTTTTCCAGCAGATACTCAAACTCGTTGCGGTTCGGTAGGCCGGTAAGACTGTCAAAACGGGCTTCGACAATGCTCGATAAATTTGCGGCTATCGCCTGCAGGAGAGCGTGTGTGTGCTTGCCGAAGTCCGCGGACTCAGCGTGATTGGCAAAGAGCAGAATTCCTTCCATTTTGTCTTCATCCACAACGACAGGTGCGGCAATGCATTTGCAGGGGACAATCGCTTCGATTTCGCGGACATTGGTGAGCGCATCGAGGTCCGCAGCCGCGCCCTTATTCGCGGTTTCCAGCCAGCCGGCGAGCCTCTTGTTCAATTCCCGGACAAGTTTGTCCGAGTTAGCCAGGGGTTCCCCGTCACTCTCAGAACGAAGCGTAATTCCCTTGTCCTTCAGAATCAGGATGGCGAACGATATATCCAGATACTTGCTGCATTTGTTGACGACATCAACAAGCGCATTGCGTGCGCCTTTGATCTGATGGACCTGTTCGTCGCTGTGACATACCAATTCAAGTTGACGGTCAAAACCGTTCCGGGGCCTCCGGCTGCCCGGTGCTCTGATTTTCGATACTTTTTGCGAACTCATCGATGAGCCTTGCGGGGTGCCAGTGCCTGGTACATTGTCAGTCGCCTGTGCTTGACAAGAATCAAATAAATATCAACTTCTTACCGGTGATAGATCAACGAACTGTGAAAACTACTCTTGCACTGGTACAGAGCGACTTCAATGACCTATGTCACATCGTCAGGTCTTGCGGATCGCCTGGCAGCCGGCTACGGGTGATGCGAACGTGGACGTTGTTCGTTGATTTTGCGGATGTAAGTGGCGTGTTGCCAGAATATTCGAGTCTTTTATGTTGGAAATTCTTGTTGTCTCGGCTGCCAGTGCGTGATGTCAACGCCGGGCGAAAACTGCTCGTTAATGGCGCCTGAAAATTGCACACATTTGTGAGGTGACGAGCCTCAGTGCGTCTTGGCCTCCTTGTCCTTTTGTTCTGGGGATGATTCTGACGATGGTTCTTCATAACCGGGTTGTATGGCCTGCCACAGAGCGGTGTGTTCGCGCATGCGATAGCTGTTGCCACGAATATTAACCTGTCCCTCCCGTTTATTCGTCCATGTTGATTTTA
>JADFKA010000226.1 GCA_022565135.1 Pseudomonadota bacterium | reverse complement strand
CACTCGGACCTTTTATCTGCATCGGCTCTTCGGGGAGCCCTCTCTGCCTGCTCATCTCTATGCGCATGGAGTAATTCTGACGACCTGGTTTTGCTTAGCATTCGCACAGACCTGTTTGATTGCCACAGGACGGACGGCAATTCATCGCCGCATAGGCATCGCCGGAATTTTCGTTGCGATCGCGGTCGTTACGATCAACTTAGTGACACTCGGGTTGCGTGATGCGCCATTCGTCGATGAGAATCCTGGACGCGCTTTTGCCAATCTGAACACCGTCTTTGGATTCGCGATATTAATTACCTCCGGAGTCCTGATGCGGAGACGGCCTGCGACCCATAAGCGGCTCATGATTTTCGCCTCTTTGCAAATCGTATTGCCGGCGCTAGATCGGATCGGACGCATTCCTCCAATTTATAGTTTTTCAGAATCCTTACTTGCAGGTTTTGAAATGCCACCTCAAGTTGCTTTCGCGATAATCAGTGGCATCATCCTGATGCTGACAGTACTGGCACATGATCTTTATGCAGAAAGATGCATTAAGTTGGCAACACTTTGGGGCGTGACATCGGTATTGATCTTGGCACCAATAATTAGCACCATTCTCATTTCGACGCGTATCTGGCCAGCATTTGTGCGCCTTTTCGTTTAACGTCAATACTCAGAGACAGGGGAAAACAGGTGTCAGTTTTTAGTTACTCGTCAACCGCAAAATGTATGACCCGAAGACAGTTCAAGTCGTCGTAAACGACAAGGTTCGAAACATTTCTATGCACAGAAACTTCACTAGTAGGCAGGTCCACAATCCGGTTCACTTTCCTTAACTGTAGCCGCCCAAGCCAGATTTTTTCAAAAAGATGCTTGAATTCTCTCAATGCTTATCAAGCTCTAATTTAATTAAACGGTGTCAGGTTTAATTACAAACCTAATTATCGCTATTTGACGCCGTAGTTTCAATTTCGACTCACATTTCCGAGAAGATCTCTATTCTGACTGCAATTTCGCGACCAACCGCAATGCGTTCTGCCGAAAGAACGGCAAATTACCTGACAAAGTATTTCTGTTCGCCGCCCGTGTCGCCAGGTCGACCGCCATCTCGGTGTTACCGAGTTCGGCATGCACCGCCGCCGACCAGTACAACACGATCGGGTTCAATTGGCTTGCCTGTGCGAAATGCGCAACCGCAGACTCGTTCTCCTCATTTGACATCGCAAGGAAGCCAGAGAGCTCATGAATACGACGACGCTCGAAGGCCGTGCCATTCATTTCTGCGGCAGCAATGTATTCCGCCGTTCTGGTCGCAGCAGCTTCTGCGTCATCGCCCAGCATTGCGCAAATTGCTGTCTTGAACATGTGCGCACGTTCTGCCTGCGCCTGGTTCGCCTCACTAAAACCTGCCACGAGGCGATGATCGAGTGCCGCGTTGTAATAGTGCTCCGCTTGCACGGCATCTCCGGCCGCTAGCATGATGTCGCCCATGTATTCGACGACGCCACCCATTGCCGCGTAATTACCCTGAACTTCAGCCTCCGCGAGCATGACTGCGGAAATATCCATGGCTGCTTCGGTGTTACCGGCAAACAGATGTGAGGTAACCGAGCGGAACATCGCACCTTGCCGTTCGGTGAAGTTGCGCGCCGCAGCGAGCATTTGGTCAGCAGCTTCCTGTGCCATTTCCGCATCGCCGCGCAGGGATTCGTTGACCGAAATCCCGGCATATGACGCCGAAAAATAGCTATCAATTTTGAGCGCCTTGCGGTAACTCTCGATCGAATCGTCGTAATTCCCCATCTCCATCAGGAACTCGGCATAGGAATCGTAGGGATTCGCTTCATCGGGTATCAACTCGACATATCTCTCGAACGCAATTTTCGCATTATCGAAGTCTTCCAGGCTGCGGTAGGTGTAGCCAATCAAGTTCTGTGCGCTTGCGTAGTCCGGATTGATCGCAAGTGCGTGTTTATAATGTTCAACGGCACCTGCAAAGTCCTGTTGTGCAAAGAGGAAAATGGCAAGCTGTGCATGTGTCCGTTCATCCTGCGGATACAGTGTAATAAGCTCGCCCAGCACCTCACGCTGGGCATCCTGGTCGAGTTCTGCCGCAGCGACAATCGCGCGAATATAGAGTTGTTCGCCCTCCGACGCGCTGCCCGCAAATTCGTCGGCCTTGGCGACCGCTTCGAAAAATTCAGCGGCGGTTAGCGCCGTGGTTGCCAGCATCAAATAGCCTGACGCAAACTCAGAGTCGGCTTCGACGACCTGAACGAAAACATCGTGCGCCTCAACAAAGTGCAGATCGTCGAAAAGTGCTCGGCCCTGCATGAACAGCTCGCGTGCCTCGTCTGACGATGTCGTGACCGGAACCTTTGCGCCCGCCGTTACAGTGTCGCTCGCAGGCTGATCTCGCTGCCCGCATGCGGCGATAGACAATGCCACAGCGCAAACAGCCACAAGACGCAGTACGCCTAAGTAATTAATCTGATTCACGGCTCGCTCCCTCAAGATTATTGAGCTGGATAACGTCACGGCGAACGTCTGCCGTACGCTAGTCGCCCATGGTACTCCGATGCAGCCGCGCACCCGTGCCGGGCCTTGGATTCGTTTCATAGAATCTACATGGAATAATCAGTACAAGTTATTGTAATTTCATCATTCGTTCTGAAATGTCAATTTGACTGCCCGCCACTAATTACTAAATCATCTTTATTACCGCGGCGATCAAGGCACCGATCAACAACACCACACAGGCGGCCAGGCACAACCCGAAACCGACCGAGCGAGTCGACGGATCCTTAAGATAGGCAGCACGGTAGACCATTCGGCCAGCGATAAATACGACGCCTATTCCTGCGCCCCAAAGCGGGTCAACAAAAAAGCCGAATAACCACAATGCCGGCGCGAATATAACGAGCTGCTCCATCGTGTTCTGGTGCACGCGAAACATACGTTCAAAGTCAGCGTGCCCGATCGTCGCCGGTGCCTTGACTTCGTACTTCATGCGCATCTGGCCGACCTGAAACGAGAAAAAGATGAACTGAATCAATGCCAGCACCGTCACAATCACTATCGCTTCCATGGTTTCTCTCCTAATGTGTCATGCCATTAGTCAATTGGCGATGACATTTCGCCAATGGTCATTATGATGGCGAGGATCATGAGTACACAACCACTCGACACCGACCCGCCATCTTTCCTGGCACGACTGTTCGGACTCAAAAAACACGAATACGTGGCCGTTGCCTGGTCCTTTGTCTACTTTTTCTGTGTTCTCTCGTCGTATTACATACTGCGACCGATACGGGACGCCATGGCCGTAGGCAGCGGGCCCAATACAATCCCCTGGCTTTTCCTTGGCACGTTCGTCGCCATGCTCGTCGCGACACCAATGTTCGGTTGGGTGGCATCAACTTTCCCACGGCGCAAGTTCCTGCCGTGGATCTACCTGTTTTTCATTTGCAATATCCTGATTTTCTGGGTCGTATTCTCGATCGCGATCGATCGGCAACAAAGTCATCTTTGGCTTGGGCGTGTATTTTTCGTCTGGCTAAGTGTCTTTAACTTGTTCATCGTGTCCGTCTTCTGGAGTTTCATGGCGGATATCTACACGCGCGAACAAGGCCGGCGATTGTTCGGCGTAATTACGGCGGGCGGCAGTGTCGGTGCGTTACTCGGTGGCGCCGCAACCAGCGCGCTCGTTGTAACCATTGGTTTTCAGAATTTGTTCCCCTTTGCGGCCGCATTGCTGGCGACCGCAATCCTTTGCATTCGACG
>JADFKA010000225.1 GCA_022565135.1 Pseudomonadota bacterium | reverse complement strand
AATGGTGATGACAAACGTCTTTACTGTTGTCGGTCTATTCACAGCAAAGATGCAGCTGGAAACCCGCACGTACTCTGCGCCGGCGTTGACCTTGCACCTGCATTGCGCGCACAGAATATCGAGCCGCTCGATGTCATCGATGCAATCGAGCAGAGCTGTAATGCCGGTGGCGGCTCCGGGCCTGTTCCCGACGAGGCACAGAAGCAGTTGCAGAGTATTAGCAAAATTCTTAATATTGGCTGGATCGGCAAGGGCTCGAGCAGGGGCGCTACGATAATTTGCCCGCGAAGTTCGTCCTGTCCCAGGAAGAAACATTGCCTCGGTAAGCAGCCACCCAAACTCAAGCCCCAGATCGACAAGATTCGCGAATCGTTGCTGGTCACTGAGCCAGGTGCGCATTGAGTCGCATATCGAGGATGCCAATACTTGTGTATTGTGGTTTGAATTTCGCCAGTACCAAATAAGAAAGATTCGAAGACATGAATCTCGGAGTAAGCAAACGAGTTAAACCGCTCCTTGATGCGGTGCGGGCATTCGTCAACGAAAAGGTCGTCCCCGTTGATGAAGAATTTCTCAGCGAAGTCGATAAGGGGGACCGTTGGTCTCTGACCGACCGCCAGGCCGAAATTCTCGATGGCCTCAAATCGGCAGCCCGCAAGCAGGGTCTGTGGAATTTCTGGTTGACCGACAGCAAGCGAGGCTATGGCCTGAGCACGGTCGAATATGCGTATCTCGCGGAAGAAACCGGTCGTGCACATCTTGCCGCCGAGGTATTTAATTGTAGTGCGCCCGACACGGGCAACATGGAAGTGCTCGAGCGCTACGGCACGGATGAGCAAAAGCAGCAATGGCTGGAGCCACTGCTCAACGGCGAAATTCGCTCAGCCTATGCCATGACCGAGCCCGGCGTCGCATCGTCCGACGCGACCAACATAGCCACCACGGCCGTACTTAAAAATGGCGAGTGGGTGATCAATGGTGAGAAGACTTACATTTCGGGCGCCGGCGATGAACGCTGCAAACTCATTATTTGCATGGTCAAAACCAATCCCGACAATGACCGCCACAAGCAGCATTCACAGATTCTGATCCCAATGGACACGCCGGGCGTCGAAGTCGTTCGCGCGATGAAAGTATTCGCAGTTGACGACGCCCCGCATGGGCATATGCACCTGAAGTTCACCGACGTACGCGTGCCCGAGGGCAATATCGTGCTCGGACCCGGACGTGGTTTCGAAATCGCTCAGGGTCGGCTCGGCCCCGGCCGCATCCATCACTGCATGCGCGCGATCGGTATGGCGGAACGGGCACTGGACCTCATGTGCCGGCGCTCCGTATCCAGAATTGCGTTTGGCAAACCGCTGGCCGAACTCGGCGGCAACTACGATACGATCGCCAACGCACGCATGAATATCGACATGGCGCGGCTGCTGACTCTACAGACCGCGCATGTCATTGACACCGGTGGCGTGCGCGACGCCCGGGTCTGGATCTCGAAGATCAAGGCCGTTGTTCCGGTCATTACCCTCGGCATCATCGACGATGCGATCCAGTTGCATGGCGCAGCCGGCTTATCACAGGATTTTCCGCTCGCGGCAATGTACATGGCGGCGCGCACACTGCGGCTTGCCGACGGACCCGATGAAGTTCATCGCATGGTGGTTGCACGCGACGTATTGCGCCCCTATAGCAAGACTTCAACGTCCTGAACGATGACGAAGTTTCTGCAGAAGGTGTCAGCATGACGATCAGACTGGATGGCCAAGTGGCCATCGTTATGGGTGCCGGCCAAGGCCTGGGACGGGCCCATGCACTCGCGCTCGCCCGATGCGGCGCGAGTGTTGTCGTCAATGATCTCGGCGACAGGTCCGGACACTCCCCCAATGCCGAGGCGGTGGTCGCCGAGATAGTCAAAACCGGCGGCAAAGCGATGCCGCATGGCGCCGACGTCGCTGACTACGCGCAGGTCGAGGACATGGTCAGGCAGGCCATGGACGAATGGGGGCGCGTCGACATACTTATTAATAATGCGGGCATTCTGCGCGACAAGACGTTTCACAAGATGTCGATGCACGATTTTCGCCTCGTCATCGACGTGCACCTGATGGGCAGTGCAAATTGCACCAAGGCCGCCTGGGAAATCATGCGCGAACAGTCGTATGGCCGAATCGTTTTCACAACGTCGAGCACCGGCTTGTACGGCAATTTCGGGCAGGCGAATTACGGCGCAGCGAAAATGGCGCTGGTCGGACTGATGAACACGCTGCATCTCGAGGGCGTGAAGTACAATATCCGCGTCAACTGCCTGGCGCCCGCCGCAGGCACAGCGATGACGGACGGCCTGTTTCCGGAGGACGTCTATAAGCTCCTGTCACCCGAGTCGGTTAGCCCTGGCGTCGTGTTTCTCGTCAGCCCCAATGCGCCGAGCCGCGTGGTTCTCTGCGCAGGCGGCGGCAGCTTCGCCGTCTACAAGGGTTTTGAAACCGAGGGCATTTGCCTGCTGCCGGACAATTTGAATGCCGAAGGTATCGCTGCGGCGTGGGCAGAGATTGGCGACGAAAAAGACATGCAAGACTTCACCGGTGGTTTCGAGCAGACCACCAAGTTCGCCCGCAAGGGCGCCGCAAGACTCGGCATCGACCTGACAAGCCAGGTCAGCGAAGGAAACAAGCAATGAGACAAGCAGTAATCGTATCGACGGCACGCACGCCGATCGGCAAGGCCTACCGAGGCGCGTTCAATAACACAGAATCTCCGACACTCGGTGGCCACGCGATCCGGCACGCCGTAGCACGCGCCGGTGTCGATATATCTGAAATCGACGATGTCATCATGGGTTGCGCGATGCCGCAGGGTACCCAGGGCCATAACGTCGCCCGGCAAGCTGCGCTGGCCGCCGGCTTGTCAGTCACGACGGCCGGCATGACTGTCGATCGCCAGTGCTCGTCGGGCATGATGGCGATCGCGCTGGCGGCGAAAACGATTATCGTTGATAACGTCGACATTATGGTTGGCGGCGGCATCGAGTCCATTAGCGTTGTACAGAACGAACACATGAACAAACACAGGACATCGGACTCGCGGCTACTCGAATTGCACGAGCACATTTACATGCCGATGATCGACACGGCCGAGGTCGTCGCGAAACGCTACAGCATCAGCCGCGAAGCACAGGACGAGTACGCGCTACAGAGTCAGCAGCGCACTGCCGCCGCCCAGGAGGCCGGCCGGGTCAGTGACGAGATTGTGCCGCTACCGTCCAGCAAGGGAGTGATGAATAAAGAGACGCAAGAGATCTCTTTTGAAGATGTCGTGCTCGAGAAAGACGAAGGTAATCGCCCGAGCACAACACTTGAAGCGCTTGCCGGCCTGAATCCCGTGCGTGAAAACGGCGTTATCACGGCCGGTAATGCGAGTCAGTTGTCGGACGCCGCATCGGCTACTGTCGTAATGGAAGCGAGCGTTGCCGAGAAGCGGGGTCTCGAACCGCTTGGCATTTATCGCGGCACTGCGGTTGCCGGCTGCGAACCTGATGAGATGGGCATAGGCCCCGTGTTCGCGGTGCCGAAACTTCTGCAGCGGATGGGGCTCAAGATGGATGACATCGACCTCTGGGAACTGAACGAGGCGTTCGCCGTGCAGGTCATCTATTGCCGCGACAAGCTTGGAATTCCCAACGAGATTCTGAACGTCGACGGCGGCGCGGTCTCAATCGGTCATCCCTATGGCATGTCGGGAGCACGCATGGTTGGACATGCGCTGATTGAAGG
>JADFKA010000224.1 GCA_022565135.1 Pseudomonadota bacterium | reverse complement strand
CCGGCCCACACTTGGCGTTGCGGAAAAATGGATTGTCGGCCGGTATATCGTAAGGATTGCCAGGGTATGACACGCCAGGCCCCAACACATCGATGCGCAGGAACGAGCCGAGCAAGTGGCGCGTGTCCTGCCCGCGGTTATTCGGATCACCTCCGCTGCCGCCGTCGCCGAGGCCGATGTATAGAAATCGGTCGGGCGCAATACCGAACGCAATGTCGCCGCCGTTGTGATTAGTGAAATCCTGGTTAATTTCGAGGAGGACCTGCTCCACTGTACCCGCGCCGGGCGAGGCGACGTTATCGAGTATGAAGCGCGATATGACCGTCACCATCGGAGAGCCATTGCGCGTGTAACTGAGAAAGACCTCGGGCACCGCCGGATAGTCAGGGTGAAACGCCATGCCGAGCAACCCGCCCTCGCCGCCCGAATTGACAGCGATCGTCAGGAAGTTCGATGTGCTATTTGCGTTGTCGGGATCGAACACGACAAGCTGTCCTGACTTTCTAAGGACAAACCAGCGTGGATCGGCGACCGGTTCGATGAGAACTTTTGTTGGTTCGAAAATGATAGGCAGGTTCGGAAACGCATCGACGACGGCAACCGACGCTCCACCTTGGGATCTGTCAGGTGCGACACAGCTGATGTTTTGCGGCCGTGCATCGAGGCCACCTGTCAGAGGAGGTGGTGGCGGCGGTGGCCCGGGCGGCGAGGGTCCGTTGCCACCGCCGTAACTGCCGCCTCCACCACATGCCGCGAGTGCCATTGAACAGAGCAGCAAATTCGCTCTTGAGCAAAGCTTGCCGCGCAGTCTAAGCACCCAGTGTCGCCCGCAATGTCAAAAGCATGACGCTATTCTACTCTTGATATAATTCGCACACAGGAGTCGTAACAAAAAGACGTAACATCGGGTCAGCTTGGGTATCACCATTTGGATTATTCGTCGTGTCGCGCAAACATCGGACAATGCAATTAATCGGGGCGATCATCGTCAGTTTCGCACTGCTACTGTCAGGATCGCTTCTGGCCGCAGACGAAAAAAACGGTTTTGACGTTTCCGACGCATTGGTGCCCGCAGATGAGATCATCTGGGGCGGCGTTCCGCGCGACGGTATCCCACCGATTCACGATCCTAAATTCATAGAGGCGCAGGATGCGAAATTCCTCCGTGACGCCGATCGCGTGCTGGGCGTCTATCGCAATGGAATTGCAAAGGCCTACCCGATACGCATCCTGGAACGACACGAAGTCGTCAATGACAGCTTCGGTGATGAGGCGATTGTCGTAACGTACTGCCCGCTGTGTTTCTCCGGCATGGCGTTTTCGGTCCACAACGAGCACGTTGATTTGAAGTTCGGCGTCTCGGGGCTCCTGTTCAACAGTGACGTCTTGCTGTTCGACTACCAGACAGGGTCGCTGTGGTCACAAATCCGATCGCAGGCAATCAGCGGCCCGCTGAAAGGCATCCTGATTCCGGCTATCCCGGCGGCGCATACCACATGGCAATACTGGAAGAGCCGCTATCCAGCGACGCAAGTGTTGTCGACTGACACGGGCTTTGGTTTCAGGTACATATCATCGCCCTACAAGGAATACGAGCGTTCAGGTCAGTTGATGTTTCCGGTCAATAATCGCAGCAGAGATTATCGCAACAAGGAACGCGTACTTGGCATCAAGATTGGCGACGCGCAAAAAGCATACCCGTTCAAGGAACTCCGCAAACACGGTCTTTCGTCTTTCACTGACACAGTTGGCGACCACACGGTGACGATAGAGTGGTTTAAAAAAGACAGATATGCGCGAGCGATCGACAGCAGTGGCGAGGAAATCGTTACGGTGATTGTCTATTGGTTCGCATGGTATGCGTTTCACCCCCATACTGAAGTATTTGAGGCTGATTCGGGCTGACCCTCAGCACTGCCTTCCCCCTCGTCGGAACCACTGCCCGCGCAGTGAGTCTGACACATGGATCGCCGAATAAACTGGTGGGGGAATTCCAGATGAAAAACAAGCAAGGCGCACAGCCTGCCGTGCTACTGGCATGCTTATTACTATTGGCGGTTGATGCCCTCGCCGAGCATCCGGTGGCCGAAGCTCAGCGCCACCAACGCGAAGCAACCGTGGCGTACCAAGCCGGTGATTACGCCGCTTATACGCGCTCCATGGAGCGAGCATACGAACTCAACCCCATGAGCTACCCGACAAAATACAACCTTGCCTGCGGATATGCGCGAACTGGTCGCGCCGAAGACGCGCTGGAGTTACTCGAGCAACTGACGCTGGCGCAGGTCGACTTTGGCATGGCCAGCGATCCCGATCTTGAATCGTTGCAAAACTGCCTAAATTTCAAGAACTTGTAGAGATTCTCGAGGCAAGTATTAAACCGATCAATAACAGCACGCTGCGCATGACAATCGATCAACTCGGCATCATGGCTGAGGGCATCGCGCTCGATGCCGCGACTGGCCGGTTATTCTTCGGCAGCATGCGCAGCGGCGAGATCTATGTGATTGACGCCGATGGACAGACGTCCAAATTCGCCAGCGTTGCCGACAGTGGCACGTACGGTGCGATCGGCATGACGGTCGACACTCACAGAAACATACTCTGGACCATCGGCACCTGGTTTTTCATGGCTGAAAATTTTGATGCAGAGGATCCGTCAGCGTCTGGAGTCTTCGGCTTTGATCTCGAAACCGGGGAACTGAAACATCATTATCTCGCCGATATCTCAGTTGACGGACTCAATGACGTCACCGTCGCGCCGAACGGCGACGTTTATCTCAGCGGCAGTGTTTTGTACGTACTCAAGGCTGGCACCGACGTGATCGAAGTCGTCGAGACGTCCCCGGAGCCATTCGGATCTAACGGACTGACTGTCGACCCAACCGGCAGCACGCTCTTCGTGTCGTCGTATCCGGTCGGTATCGGCGCAATTGATATACAGAGTGGAGAACTGCATTATCTCGATGCGCCGGAAAATATGCCCTTGTATGGCATCGACGGGCTCTATTGGTATGCAGGCGATCTCATCGGAATTCAGAACGGCATCCTTCCCTGGCGACTGTTGCGCATGGAGTTGAGTGAGGACCTGACGGCCGTGACGAGCGTTCGCATCATCGAATTTGCCAACGCATCCCTGACGCCGACCACGAGTGTTATCGAAGGCGATCGGATTCATTACATTGGACAGGGCCCGGCACCCGACTCTGTACCCAGTCAATTTCCCGCGCAACTCGCACGCTTCACGGGCAAAACCATAATCATGACGGCGCCACTGGACGAATAAGAAAAGAGCCCACGAAGATGAAGCACGAAAACGAATATCACGACAACATGGTTGCGATGCTCGAACTCATCTGGGGCAGGGGCTACATGGCGCCTGGCGGGCCGGGCAATGTTGCGAAGATGCTCGATGGAATCGAGACACACGGCAAGCGCATTCTCGACGTCGGCTGCGGCATTGGCGGACCCGTGTTCGAGATGGCACACACGTTCGGTGCAGAGGTCGTCGGCATAGATCTGGAGTTGCCGTTGATCGAGCGTGCCACTGCAGCGGCAGCGGCACAGGGCCTGAGCAAGCAATGCACGTTTCAAGCGGTCGAAGCTGGCCCGCTGTTGTTCCCCGATGAGTCATTCGACATTGTCGTGAGTGCCGGCGCCATCACTCAGATCAAGGACAAGGCGGCTGTTCTGGGCGAGTGCTGCAGAGTCCTGCGTCCGGGCGGCTACCTCAGCTGTTACGACTGGCTTAGAACCGGTGCCGAGTATTCAGACGACATGCATTACTGGTTCAAGAT
>JADFKA010000223.1 GCA_022565135.1 Pseudomonadota bacterium | reverse complement strand
AGACGTTGTGCTTGTTTGACCATGTTCCGGTGAGCAAACTGTTGTAACCAACCGCCGAAACCGTAGGGCTCTCTGACGGCTCTCTCGGCGCACCTCCAACAAATGCCCGCGTATAGCCACGCTCCCCGCTTATTGCATCCAGATTTGGTGTGGTCACGCTCTCGACAACATCCGCCGGGACACCATCGATGATTATAAAAATCGCTTTTGGTACGGGTGCCGGCGGTTGCGTTTTTGCGCTGCAGTCTGGCGATAACATGACCAACAGGAAAATGAGAGCCGATAGCTTCAATGCAAGCGCACTCCCTGACGCAGTAATTCAGTCTGCAGCAAATCGATATTGAGTTTTACAAGGTTCCGGTCATGTTTCACTGAGATCGCCGCTGCCACACCCGCGCCCTGGCCTGTCACTGTGCAACACATCATGTTGCGAGTAGCGGCGTGGCTGTCTTTGTCGCCGCCGGTAATTCGTCCTGCCGTAATCAGGTTCTCGACGCCTTGCGGCAACAAGGTTCGATAGGGCAAATGAAAATAGCGGCCAGTCGTGGGTAGTATCAGGATGCCGTAGCCGTCGATGAATTCGGGAAAGATGCCGATGCTGTCATCGAACCGTGCCTGTTCGCGTACGTCATGCGCTGTCATGTTATAGACAGCGTCAATTTTCCGCGTGTCCCTGATGCCGATCGTCATGCCGAAATTACGCAGCTTCGCGTTCTCGCAACCGGGATTGAATTTTCGCATAGCTTCAATGGCGAACATGGCCTGACGACGCCCTTCTATTTCGCCACGCGTCAGGTCGTCGGGATCTGTCCCGTCGTAGCCCGTTAAATGCACGAGATTCAAATAGGTCAGGTCACCTGAGTCGTATAGCGCTCCCCAGGTGCCAGCGAGCGTATCCAGATTTTCTGGAATGAGTCCTGCTGCACGCGCTTTTTCGAACGGTTTTCTTAAGAAGGGCGAAAACAGGTCGTCTTCTTTGCCGCTTGTTTCAACCGACCATTCACCATAGGCCCAGTCCGAGTAGGTGTGCGGATCAGCCTTTACGTGCGCGATGAATTTCTTTTTATCGACGCCTGACATTGAGAACATCACCGACGCGCCGATCATTTCCTCTTTCGGAGTTTTTTTCGTGATCGCGCCGGCACGATAGGCGACATCGGCATCGCCGGTGGCGTCAATGACTCGTTTTGCCAGTATCGCCTCGCGACCCGCCTTACTCTCGGTGATGACACCGGTAATCGTACTGCCATCCATGATCGGTGCAACAAACAAGCGGTGTAGCATCGGTGTAATGCCGGCTTCCTCTACAAGGGTGTCGGCCACCCATTTAAACGCTTCGCCATCGAGCGCGAAACTGTCGGACTGCGGTTCAGGCGTGCCAGCACCCATTGATTTGGCGCGTTGTTCGAACTCGATGCCAACGCCTTCGGAGTCGACTGTGTGCTCGTGCCGGTACCAGGCGAAGCCCTCGACACCGACCGCGGTGATGTTGCCGCCAAAGCAGCCGAAGCGCTCCAGAAGTGTTACCGATACTCCCGCTCGGGCGGCACCAATTGCCGCGGCAAGGCCGCCGGGCCCGGAGCCAATGACAAGCACATCGGTTTCGTGAACAACATCAATCTCGCGTGAAGGTTCTGTAATTCTCACTGCCTGCACCGTGTTACCGTAGTCTTATTGTACGAAGGTGGCCGGCGCGCCGCCCGCAATTCTGGAAACTCGATGACCGAATCCTATATCGACTATATCATCGTGGGTGCAGGCAGTGCTGGCTGTGTGTTGGCGAATCGCCTGAGTGAAGACAGTGACGTTTCGGTCTTGCTATTAGAGGCTGGTGGCAGCGCTAGACATATTTTTTTGCAGATGCCCAGCGCATTCTCTTATCCCATACATATGCAGCGCTACAACTGGGGATTCGAGTCACAGCCGGAGCCGTTTCTTGACGACCGACGAATTCCCTGCCCGCGGGGCCGTGGCCTCGGCGGGTCGTCCAGTATCAACGGCATGGTTTTCGTTCGCGGGCATGCGGCCGATTTTGATACCTGGGATTCTTTAGGCGCCAGTGGCTGGAATTATCAGAATTGCTTGCCGTATTTTCGCAAAGCGGAATCCTGGGAAGGCGGTGCTGATGATTACCGTGGCGGTACAGGTCCGTTGGGTGTTACTAACGGCAATGGCATGAAGAATCCGCTGTACCAGGCGTTTATCGACGCAGGTGTAGAAGCGGGCTATGCCGCGACCGATGACTACAACGGTTTTCGCCAGGAAGGCTTCGGCCCGATGCACATGACGATCGTCCGCGGTATACGTGCGTCTACCGCTAACGCCTATCTGCGCCCGGTGCAAAAGCGGTCCAACCTGCAGGTGATGACTCACGCGCAGGTACTCACACTTGCAATGCATGGCCGCGTCGTCAGCGGAGTCAATGTTCTGCGTGATGGCAGCGAGGAAACCCTGCTGGCTCGTCGCGAAGTCATTCTGTCGGCAGGCGCTGTGGGTTCGCCTGCAATTCTCCAACTCTCAGGTATTGGGCCTGCCGATGTGTTGAGCAGCGCCGGCGTATCGGTACGCCACGATTTGCCCGGCGTTGGCTCGAACATGCAGGACCATCTCGAAGTGTACTTTCAGCTTCGTTGCAGCCAACCGATAACATTGAACGGACAACTCGGCTTGCTTTCGAAAGGCCTGATCGGTGTGCGGTGGCTACTGTTCCGGACTGGGTTAGGTGCTACCAATCACTTTGAATCCTGCGCCTTCATTCGTTCGAAAGCGGGAATCCGATGGCCTGACATCCAATACCATTTTCTGCCCGGCGCTATCAGTTATGACGGGACATTGGCCGTCAAAGGACATGGTTTTCAGGTGCACGTCGGACCGAACAAGCCCAAGAGCCGTGGCTCGTTAAGTATTGAGAGCAACGACGCGATGTCGAAACCGAAGCTCAAATTCAACTATATGCAACACCCGGACGATCGCGAAGCTTTTCGTGCCTGCATCCGCCTGACTCGCGAAATCATGGCTCAGCCGGCAATGCAGCGCTATGTAGAGAGTGAAATTCAACCCGGTGAGGAGGTGCAGTCGGACGATGAGATCGACGCATGGATTCGTGCCAATGCAGAGACGGCCTATCACGTTTCCTGTACTGCGAAAATGGGTGCGCAAGATGATGCCATGGCAGTAGTGGACAACGAATGTCGGGTGCTTGGCGTATCGGGCGTGCGCGTTGTCGACTCGTCAGTGTTTCCGGAAATTACGAACGGCAATCTCAACGCACCAACGATTATGCTTGCCGAACGAGCGGCCGATATGATTCGCGGCCGGCCGCTGTTGCCTGGCCAGGATGTGCCGGTATTCGAGCATCCCGACTGGCGGAGCCAGCAACGTTGAACAATCATACAACGCCAGGAGCAACACAGACTATAACGAGTTTGATTAGTGATCGAATACGATAACGCTGCGAGCGAAGTCGCCGCGTTTCATTTCTTCAAAAGCATCATTGATCTGCTCTATTGGAATACGTTTCGCGATCATCTGGTCAAGGTGTAGATCTCCGTTAAGATAGAAATCAACGAAGCGCGGCATATCCACTCTAAATGCATTGGATCCCATATTCGAACCCTGTAATTTCCGGTCGTCCAACAAATCGACGGCATCAACCTCGATCATCTGTCCTTCGGGCAACATGCCAATGATGGTGGCAACACCTGCGGGCCGCAGCATGCGAAACGCCTGCTCTGCTGTTGCCTTTAATCCCAAAGCCTCGAAAGAGTATTCAAAACCGCAAGCCCGATTCCTCCGCAGCCGATA
>JADFKA010000222.1 GCA_022565135.1 Pseudomonadota bacterium | reverse complement strand
ACGCAACTGTCCCCAAATAAGCTGAACCCATAATTATACAGGCCAAACGGGACCATTGAACAGCCCGGGCCTGTTTTTTGCTTTCAAATTAGAGGTCCACCGAGGGACACCGTACCCTCAGCGAGCGGGGCATTATAACGGCGATTCGACAAGCGTCAACACCTATTCGCCGTATTTATAGAAATTGGCCCTAAAATGACGCCAACGCGACCATTTTTTCAAGGTTTTCAGCAACTTTCAGCCTGACAACAGGCCATGAAAACGTCAGCCCGTGCGTATTCAGACGACGGCGGCGACGTACGGACAGATCCCGCTGACCTATGGAGCCCCACAGCCGCCACCCAGGCTGCGGTGTGACTCGAGATAGAGTCGTAGCAAGGTTTGCGCATCCTTGGGATGAAAATCAATGATCTTCAAATATGCTCGCCGATCTACTGGGTGTAACAGTCTATTGCCGTGTTGCGAGCCAGGCCTTGTATTCATCTGACGCCAGCAGCGCTGACAGGCCAGGGTCGCGTTCAAGCCCCTCGGGTCCCAGCGAGTGCCCGAATTCTCCTTCAAGGCGCTGCAAGGCCGCAACTGCACCTGCATAATCAGGCAGCGCCGCGCGAGCGCGCAATGTCGACCACCAGGCGAGTTCAAGAGAGGGCTCCAGCCGCAGCGATTTATCCGCAAAAGCAATGGCGTCCTGTGGATTACCCATTACAAGTGCAGCGGCCGACAGTCGTGCCTCCATTGCCGCGTCTTCGACGTCGAGCCGATCATACAAGCGCTGCAAGGCCCGAAACGCATCGTCATATTTTCGCGCCGGAAAATAGTAGTCGAGCAACATGAGTGAGTAGAGCGGCTCCTCCGGATAGTAATTTGCCATCTGGATAAGCGCCGTACGCATCATGCGCCGGTTTCTGATTCGTTTCGTCAGGTGCACTCCAGTCAAGACAACAACGCGCTGTCGCTGCAATCGTTCGTCCAGACCATTGATTATTTCAATGAAGCGATCAGCCTTGCGATCACGCGCTGCTTTCAATAACTCAATGAACTGAAACAGCTCGGCGTCTCTGACATTTTGAAAATCGATCAATTTGCGTGCTGCCTGCTTGCTCGGTGCCGCCATGATCAACGTCATGCCCACTTCGTCTGTGAACCGTTGCCCTCGCAAAAAGTCGATCCAGTCAATTACTATCACGCGGTTTTTCTTATCCAGGCGCAAATCATATTCGTGATAACTGAACTGGAGGTCTGGGAGGTCGAATCGCACAACTGCCCGACCACGGTCGCCGCGCGATTCAACACCAAGCAGTGTTGCCTTTATCTCGCCTTTCGAGTCGGAAAATGTTGACGTGATGATGTCGACGAACTGGAACACGAGGTCTTCGCGAAATTTTTTCTTGATGCGCTGATCGATCAGGCGCAAACCGAAGATTCGATCGACAATGTCACGTCTGTCTATCGAGTCTATGAATTCATCGGATGAACCTTCATTGAGCCCATCGACGATTTCCTGCAAGCCGGTATGGAAAGCCTGCTGTCGCTCCAGTTCCTCTTTTTCAGCATCACCGGCAAGAACCGGACATGAAAATACGATTGCAGCGGCGAGCAGAAATAGCATTCGACTTATCATTTCGGCAATGTCAGACCCGTAATGAGCTTTACTGAAACTTACACGCAGCAGCAGCGCCAGGATTCTCTAAGTCAGGCTGACTCGCGAAAACTTGCGCTTGCCAACCTGATAGACGTTGGTACTACCGGCGTCGATCAATATTGAGCGATCTTCAACACGCACGCCATCGATTCGCACCGCGCCCTGTTTAATCATCCTGAACGCCTCCCCTGTACTTGCGACGAGCCCGGCCTCCTTAAGCAAATACGCGATGCCGAGCTGCCCGTCCATGCTCTGCAGACTCAACTCGGGCATATCGTCAGGCATGGCGCCGTGCTGAAATCGCGCTACAAACTCGTCTCGTGCCGCAGTCGCTGCAGCGGCACCATGAAATCGTTCGACAATCTCCAAACCCAGTTCGAACTTTGCATCGCGAGGATTCATGCCATCGTCAACGTGTTGCCGCAAGTCAGCAAGATCATCGAGCGTGCGGAAACTAAGCAGCTCAAAGTAGCGCCACATCAAAACATCAGAAATTGACATGATTTTGCCGAACATGTCGCCCGGCGCGTCGGTAATGCCGATGTAATTGCCGACCGACTTTGACATTTTTTGTATGCCGTCCAGGCCTTCGAGTAACGGCATCGTTATGACGACCTGCGGTTCCTGCTCGTAGTCCTGCTGTAACTGTCGTCCAACAAGTAAATTGAATTTCTGATCGGTACCGCCGAGCTCAATGTCCGCTTTGAGAGCTACCGAGTCGTATCCCTGAACAATCGGATACAAGAATTCGTGAACTGAAATCGGCTGGCCACCCTTGTAACGCTTGCTAAAGTCGTCCCGCTCCAGCATTCGTGCCACAGTGTAGTGCGACGCCAGCCTGACAAGTCCGGCGGCATCCATGTCGCCCATCCAGCTTGAATTAAATACGATACGGGTCTTCTTATTGTCGAGGATCTTAAAGATCTGCGACTCATAGGTCTCGGCATTGGCTTTGATTTCATCGGGCGACAACGATGGTCGAGTCGTGTTTTTGCCCGACGGATCGCCGATCATCCCCGTGAAGTCGCCGATCAGGAACACGACCTCGTGCCCGAACTCCTGAAACTGTCGCATCTTGTTGATTAGGACGGTATGGCCGAGGTGCAGATCAGGGGCCGTCGGATCGAACCCCGCTTTCACCACAAGTGGCCTTTGCAGCTTGAGTTTTGCCTCCAGACCGTTCGCTGGCAGCACCTCATCAGTGCCGCGCATGAGTTCCGAGAGTTGTTGGCTGGTATGGGTCATGACGTCGCGTCTGGCTCTTGTTCGCAGCAGAACTGTAGCATTCTCAGGCTTCGATGAAAGCCCACCTACGACCATTCCAAACAATACAGTTTAACACCATGACTTATAACACTTTTCTTTGACCTCTTTGAAGCCTCCCTGTAGAGTAACAATTTCGTGATACGGGGGGACGCCGATTTGTATCGCCCAGCCAGTCCATTGCTGCACGACTACAAACCGACGGCGACCAGATCGCCGAAAAAAACCAGGGCATTGCAATGGTTTGTCGTCGGCTTTGGCATGCCACTTCTGGGCCTCGCCCTCGTGTCGACGCTCAACAATTCTGCAAAATCTTCAGCGCCACTATCGCAAATACCGATCATGACGGCTATCGACGGCGATGAATTCAACACGTGGGACCGTGTTGACAATTTCATTGTAAGCCCGACGCCGCTGGTGCTGGCACCAGCGCCGGACTACGAAACGTTGACACTGACGATACGATCAGGCGACACGCTGGATCAGTTGTTTCGTAAACATAAGCTCGACATCGGCAACCTCGCAGCAATCACGCGCCTTGGCGATGCCGGCCGGCAACTTCGCAACATCAAGCCCGGCGATGTATTCGAGATAACGCACGACAACGGTAAGCTCGTAAGCATGTATTCAGCTCTTAGCCTTACGAGTGCACTCAAAGTTGACCGGCAAGAGTCAGGTTTTCGCGCCGAAGTCGTAGAGCGCTCGATCGAGAAACGCAAGCGACTCGCTTATGGCGTCATAGAAGCTTCGCTTTTCGAGAGTGCCGCAACGGCCGGACTTTCCGACAAATTGATAATGAATATCGCGGGAATTTTTGCCTGGGACGTTGATTTCGTACTCGATATTCGAACCGGCGACAAATACTACGTCCAATATGAAGAGATCTGGCAAGACGGAATATATGTGACGGATGGA
>JADFKA010000221.1 GCA_022565135.1 Pseudomonadota bacterium | reverse complement strand
GTCCGGACTGTTCGTGGGAGGCGGTTCCAGTGTCGATAATGCTGCCCTGGAGAAGCTCCAGGGTGGCGCGCATGACCCGAGTCAGAATGGATTTACCGTGCAAAATGTGGAGCTCTCTCTTGGTGCGGCCGTGGATCCGTATTTTGATGCCCAGGCCAACATAATTTTCCAAATCGACAGTGATGGCGAGACAGTCGTGGAGTTGGAGGAGGCTTTTTTTCTGACCCGTAGCTTGCCCGGAGGGTTGCAGGTCAAAGGCGGTCAGTATTTTACTGAGTTCGGCCGTCTCAACCAGCAGCACCCTCATAGCTGGTCTTTTGTTGACCAGCCGGTGGTGTTGTCACGATTCTTCGGCGGTGATGGGTTACGAAGTCAGGGTGTAAGGTTGTCATGGCTAACGCCGACCGACTGGTACTCCGAGCTTATCGTCGGTATGCAGAACGCAAAAGGAGAGACCGTCACCAGTTTCCTCAACGACCCTGGCGAGGACATCGGCGGGCATACGTTGATCGATCGGGACGCACGCGATCTAGGCGACTTGCTCTATACGCTACGCTGGTTTAATGGTTTCGACCTGTCGGACACGGTCAGCATGAACCTCGGTGTCTCCGGGTTGTGGGGGCCGAATGCCAGCGGCAGTAATACCGACACCAACATAGTTGGCACAGATTGGTACCTGAAATGGCAGCCTGCCCGTACGCAGCGTGGCTTTCCATTCGTTTCCTGGCACACGGAGGTGTTGTGGCGACGTTACGAGGCTGAAGATGCGGGGCCGTCAAATCAGGAAACACTCAAAGACTGGGGGCTGTTTACGCAAGCCTTGTGGGGTTTCAGGCCCGGCTGGGTAGCTGGGCTGCGCTGGGAATACGCCACGGCGAACGGCGACACCGCCGCCGATCCGTTACGTGACACCCGCAAACGCCTTGCGCCCAATCTGACCTGGTACCCGACTGAATACAGCAAATTGCGGCTGCAGTACAACCACGATTGGGCAGAACATCTCGTTGGCAAGACCGCCGATACGCTCTGGTTGCAGGTCGAATTCAATCTCGGCGCCCACGCCGCCCATGTGTTTTAGGGAGCAGATATGCAGCGAATGCGTCGTATCTTGCCCGCCTTATTGCTGTTGGCTATTCCAGTCGCCGGTCACGCAACAATACGAATCGTAACCACGACACAGGATTTGGCGGCTCTGGCTGCAGCGGTCGGCGGCAAGTTTGTGGAGGTGCAAAGCCTGACGCCGGGAACCAGCGATCCGCATTTCGCGGTGGCCAAACCCAGCATGATTCGCAAAGTGTTCCGCGCCGATTTGTTGCTGATCATCGGTGCCGACATGGAGATCGGCTGGCTGCCGCCACTGCTCCAATCCGCACGAAATGCGCGCGTGCAGCCGGGCAACCCAGGCCACCTGGACCTTTCCGGCGCCGTCCCAATCCTCGGTAAACTCAGCGCACCGGTCTCGCGCGCATTGGGTGATGTTCACGTGAAAGGCAATCCTCACTACTGGCTGGACCCGCGCAACGGTGTGCACATGGCGCGAGCCATCGCTGCACGATTGGGCGAGCTGGATCCTGACCATGCTGCTGATTACCAGCGCCGTTCTCAGAGCTTCGCACAGACGCTGGATGACAAAATGCTCGGCTGGCGTGAGGAGTTGGCTTACCTCGACGGCCAGCCAGTCATCGCCTACCACACGTCGTTCGTCTATCTGGCAGACGCCTTCGGCTTTCGAATTGTCGACGAAGTCGAGCCCAAACCCGGCATTGCACCCAGTGCAGCGTCCCTGAACGCGTTGCTCACACGCATCAAGGCTGACGATATCCGTGTCTTGATCATGGAGCCGTACTACGAGCGCCGTTCGGCACGATACCTGAACGAGCAAACGGGCATCCACATCGCCGTGCTGCCCCAGTCTGTGGGCGCTCGGCAGGGGATCGACAGCTATTTCGAATTGTTCGATGCCATCGTTACTGCGTTCAAAGATGTAGAGGATAAATGATATGGATGCCTGGCTAATCTTACTACCGGCGTTCGTGTTGAGTGCCTTGATGATCTTCACCCATACCTATCTGGGTTTGCACGTTCTGGCACGTGGAGTAATCTTTGTTGACCTGGCTTTGGCACAAGTCGCTGCGCTTGGGGTGAGCATTGCATTCCTTCTGGGTGAAGAGGCTCACGGTACACGTGCGCAGTTGTACGCTTTTGCAGCAACGTTAACAGTTGCGTTCGCATTCGCCGGTCTGCGCCGCGTTCCAGGCAAAACCACGCGTGAGGTGATAATCGGCTGCGTCTACGTGGTGGCTACTGCATTGACCATCGTTATATTGAGTCGCTCCACTCAAGGCATGGAGGAGTTGAAGTCGCTGTTTAACGGCAATATCCTCTGGGTGCGCTGGCAGGAAATTACGTTGATCGCCGTTGCCTATGGGGCACTAACAGTACTGCATGTTGTTTATCGCCAGAACTTCCTTGCGTTGTCGTTCGACAGCGACGATTCCAGGCGACCGGGGTTCTTGTGGGAGTTCCTGTTCTTCGCCACCTTCGCGGTCGTCATTACTTTGGCAGTTAACGTCGCGGGTGTGCTGTTGGTATTCGCTTTCTTGATTATCCCTGCTTTCAGTGCGTCGATTCTGGTCGCCACAACTGGCAAGCGTTTGCTAATCGGCTGGTTAATCGGCGTTCTCGGCAGCACGGCCGGGCTCTGGCTTGCCTTCAGCGCAGATCTTCCTGTAGGGCCCACCGTAGTCTCTGTACTGGGTTTGTTGCCGCTAATTGCTGTCGGGCTCAAATATGCGAAAAATACGTGGAGCCAGATGAATCGCGAATTGAATTCATAGCCACGTCGTGATATGGAGGCCCGGATTACGACCGATCTGCACGATGCCGGAATATTATCAACAAAACCAAAGCAGACGAATGTTCGGGAAGGACAGGGAGGAAATGTACTTGATGTACAAGTTCTGGATTATCACTGATATAGGTCACAGCTAATGGCTAGACAACCGAAAAATCCGTTTCACCCTGGTGAGATTTTGCTCGAGGAATTTCTTGAACCAAAAGGTGCTACGCAGGCGGCGTTTGCAGAGAAAATCGGCTGGACGAAAACTCGGCTGAACGAACTTATCAAGGGGAAGCGAGGTGTCACTGCGTCAGCGGCGCTTGATCTCGCTGACGCTCTAGGCACATCGCCGAAGCTGTGGATGAATCTTCAGGCCACTTATGATCTGGATAAAGCGAAGCGGGTAAGGCGACTCGCCTGAGCTTGTCTCTCACGTAAACCAAAAAGTCAAGATCCCATTTCAGGCCGCTTTTCGAATGTACTGGTGGTGGAACCCACCGACCTTCTTGAGTTCGATGATTCGCCCTTCACAGGATAACTCGACCGGTCTCCGACCCGGAGCATCCTTACGCAAGGCAAGGTGCGTTCTCACTCCATTGTAATAATCGACAATTTGAGTCAAAACTCGCTTCAAGTGTCTGGGTCCAAGTACGATGACATGGATCCGGCACTCACGCCGCATGGAGCCAATAACGCGTTCCGCGTATGGGTTCTGCCAGGGCGAATGATAAGCCGTCAGTACTTCTTCATCTTGCCCAGCCAACAAAAATGCGGCTCGCTAATAGGCGAGAGCCGCATTTTTTTAATGACTGGTCGGGGTGCGAGGATGAGTCAGCCGCTGCGCGGCTCGGCTTGTCGGAGCGCTGCGCGCTCCTCGGTGCGAACCTTATTTTCGGTTCCACCTGCCTCCCGAAAGCACCGACACTCTCATTTATATTCAAGAGCTTACGAGAATATCACGAATCAGAACAATCACATACGGTAATA
>JADFKA010000220.1 GCA_022565135.1 Pseudomonadota bacterium | reverse complement strand
CTGGTAACAGCTCGCGGCACGGTAAACCCCGCCCGGAGCAAGACCAAATAGGGGAATGCGCAGGCTTTGCCTGCACCGCCGGTCCCGAGCGGATTCCCGGGTAGGTTGCTCGAGGCGGCCGGTGACGGTCGTCCCAGATGAATGATTGTCCTAGACAGAACCCGGCTTATTGCCGGCTCCGACTTTCTCGACGGCCCTGTCAAAATCTTTAAAATCAATTTGTTACAAAATAAACTTGCCACATTGGCTGCAAAGTGTGCGCGGGCTGCGCAGTTTCGCGTGGCAACGGCTGACCGTGGGGTGCTGTCGGTGTGCGCCGACATGGTTTTCAGGTCCTGTCGAGAAAGTATCTACAAGTCCATGATTTTCCTTGCGCCGGCATTGCCATAATTCGCCCGAATTGGGCCACCCGATTGCCCCTAAGTCCCTGTACAACAACAACTAATTGCTAGAGCGTATTGACGCTCCCAAGGCACCGACCTTATAGTGTTGAAAAGTGGAAATAAGTGGGAGGAAATGGGCATCCTGCCCAGGGTTCGCGCCAGAAGAGCGGAGCCGGGGCCGTCCGCAGCATCGTGTTCCGAGGGGCCACCAAAGTCGTTTTGGACGGCAAAGGGCGTATGGCAATACCGACCCGGTATCGGGAGCGGCTGGCCGCCCGTTGCGATGGCGACATCGTCATCACGGTGGACAGGGATCGTTGCCTTCTGGTTTATCCACTGCCCGATTGGGAAGAACTTGAGCGCAAGCTCGTGCGGCTGCCCAGCATGCACAAGGTGGCGCGCCGAATTGTACGGATTATGGTCGGTTATGCGACCGAGGTCGAAATAGATGCGAATGGTCGGGTTCTGATCTCGCGCGAACTCAGGGATTTCGCCGGTCTTGACAAGCACGCAATCCTGATCGGACAGGGCAACAAGTTTGAGCTATGGGATGAAGAGACCTGGAACGAAAAGCGGGATGCCTGGCTTGGCGAGGAAGACGACGGCGATTTGCCAGCAGATCTCGAGTCAATCTCGTTCTAGTTTGCGCAATATCAGATGAGCAGCAACGTGCATGTGCCGGTGCTGTTGGGGCCGGTCCTCGAAGGACTGGACATCAAAGCGGACGGTTTGTACGTCGACGGAACATTCGGACGTGGAGGACATAGCGCAGCGATATTGAATGCTTTGGATGCAGGCGGGCGGCTCATCGCGATCGATCGGGACCCGCAAGCGGTTGCATCCGCATCAACAATGCTGACTGACGATCCGCGATTTGAAGTAGTAGGGGGCGAATTTGCAAAACTGGCGACAATCATTGGTGAAAGAGGGCAAAACGGCAAAGTCGACGGATTGCTACTCGACCTCGGTGTCTCATCACCGCAACTGGACGAAGCCGAACGAGGTTTTAGCTTTTTACGCAACGGACCGCTGGACATGCGCATGGACCCGGACTCAGGCATCGCTGCTGCCGAGTGGCTCCAAACCGTCGAAGAAAAGGACTTGAGGTCAATCATCAGAAAATTCGGTGAAGAGCGCCATGCGGCGCGAATTGCTCGCGCAGTTGTAACGAAGCGCGAGCATGCCGCGATTGAAACGACCGGCCAACTTGCTGAAATCGTGTCGTCGGCAGTACCCGCGCATACGCGCAAGAGACATCCGGCGACAAAGACGTTTCAGGCGATTCGACTCTTTATCAACAATGAACTCGGGCAACTTGAAGCCGCACTCGCGCAATCGATTGATGTTTTGCAACTCGGTGGTCGTCTTTGTGTAATCAGCTTTCACTCGTTGGAGGATCGCATCGTCAAACGATTCATGCGAGATGCCTCCAGGGAAGCCGAGCAGTATCGAGGCATGCCTGAGGTCCCGGAGGAATTTCGCCCTAAGCTGGCGTTGGTCGGAAAAGTGATCTCAGCGACGGCCGAAGAGATACAAGCCAACGTGCGCGCCCGCAGCGCACGGCTGCGTATTGCGGAGCGGATCTGATGCAGATTTCAGCACAGCGTCAACCGTTCTTGCTCGTCGTCGTCTTCGGGCTCGTATGTGTACTCAGCGCGATGGCGGTGATCTACACGAAACACGAGTCACGTAAACTTTTTGTCGAACTCGAGGAGCTTACGCACGAGCGCGACGAACTGAATATCGAATGGAGTCAGTTACAGATCGAACAGAGCACCTGGGCCACGCATGCTCGCATTGAGCAGGTAGCGACGGACGACCTGTCATTAGTGCGGCCACAAACAACAGAAATTTACATAGTGGAACGGCGATGACGAGCGGCGCCGAAACAAGACAAAAAACGGTCAGGCGCTGTGTTGGCAGGTTGACGTTGGTAGCAGTGTTTTTCGCGCTTGTTGCATCCGCGCTGATTGCTCGTGCAGTTCATTTACAAGTCCTTAGTAAGGACTTTTTGAACCAGCAAGCCGATACGCGACATTTGCGCACGGAAATAATATTGGCGCACCGCGGCATGATTACTGACCGCAATGGTGAGCCGCTTGCTATCAGCACACCGGTCGACAGCGTGTGGGCAAACCCACAAAAACTTGCACCAGCGGTGCATAGCGTGCCGAAACTGGCGCTCGTCCTTGGACTTGATGCAGAGCTGCTGATGCACAAGATCACGCACAGCATGGACAAGGAGTTTATCTACCTGAAACGTCATTTGAATCCCGACAAGGCACAAGCAGTCATGGCGCTGAAGTTGCCTGGAGTCAATGTCCAACGTGAATACAAGCGCTATTATCCGGCGGGCGAGGTCACAGGTCATCTTGTTGGTTTTACCGGCATCAATGACGAGGGCCAGGAAGGGCTCGAGCTTGCATTTGATCACTGGCTCGCTGGCGAGTCGGGCCTGAAGCGTGTGCTCAAGGACCGACTTGGACGCTCCGTTGAAAATGTCGAGAGCATTCGTTCGCCACGTCAGGGAAGAGCATTGCGCACCAGCATCGATCTGCGCGTTCAATATGTTGCCTACCGGACTCTCAAAGCAGCGATTCAGTCCTACAACGCTGAATCAGGATCGGTAGTCGTAATTGACACACGCACGGGCGAAGTTCTGGCGATGGCAAATCAGCCATCTTTCAACCCGAATGATCGCTCGCAGCTGGTGCCCGAGCACCATCGCAATCGCGCAATTACCGATATCTTCGAGCCGGGATCAAGCATCAAGCCACTCGTTGTTGTGGCGGCCCTGGAAAGCGGCCAGTACCGTCCCAGCAGCATCATCGATACCGCACCGGGTTACGTGATCGTAGGCGCCAAGATCATCGAGGATGGTCGCAATCTTGGTCGTGTCAGCCTGACAACTATTCTCGCGCGTTCAAGCAATGTCGGCGCAACAATACTTGCGATGTCATTACAGCCAGATCAGCTCTGGAATACGATGAAGCGATTCGGTCTTGGCTCGTTAACGTCCAGTGGTTTCCCAGGCGAATCTGCAGGATTGCTGACGCATTACAGCTACTGGCAACCCATCAGTCAGGCAACACTCGCTTACGGCTACGGGCTGTCTGTTACGCCATTGCAACTTGCCAAAGCCTACAGTGTGATCGGCAGCAACGGCATTTTGCGACCCATTTCTCTGGTCGCGCTGGAGCAGCCGGGCGCAGGCGAGCAGATTATTTCGCAGGACACGGCCATCGCGGTGCGACGCATGCTCGAAGAGGTAGTGCGACCGGGTGGAACCGGCGTGGGTGCCGCAGTTGCCGGCTATCGAGTAGCCGGAAAAACCGGTACCTCCTGGAAGTTTGCGGCCGGAGGTTACTCGAAAGACAAGTACATATCCGTATTCGCTGGATTGGCGCCTGCCAGTGAACCGCGTCTGGTAGTGGTTGTCGTCATCGATGAGACCAGCGGTGAACTTTATTACGGCG
>JADFKA010000219.1 GCA_022565135.1 Pseudomonadota bacterium | reverse complement strand
CGTCCTGGGTTCCGTCGGCTTGATTGCTACAGCAATGATCACGCGTAAGGATTTTTCCTTTCTGCGCGGCATTGTCGTCTGGGGGATGATGCTGGCCCTGGTGGCGATTTTGGCGAGTATGTTTCTTGGATTTGAGCTAACGCAGTGGTTTTCGCTCGCAATGATCGGACTTATGGGCGCTGCAATCCTCTACAAGACGTCGGACATCATGCGCAACTATCCGACCGACAAGTACGTTGCGGCGTCTCTCGAGTTATTCGCATCAATTGCCCTGCTGTTCCTGTATGTGTTGCGTTTTATGCGTGATTGACCTGCAGACGCAAAGTAATTACAAAAGGGCCCCGCTAGTGGGCCCTTTTGCTTATTATACTCCCCCCATTGCGACCGCCAGCAGCGCCAACGCCGCCAATGGCACGATGACAATAATGCCACCGACTACAGCCAGCGTTGTTTTTACACCGCTAATTTTCTCGACTTCGATTTTCTCAATATTTGCGATGTCAATTTGGGTGGGCCCCATACTGCCATCCGTCAAGCGTCCTCGAAGGATGTCGCCGTCGATTTCGGTGAGCGTCATATCCACAATCCTGCCGGTATTTTCAAAAACCACCAGGTGATCACCCATTTCCAATTGCGCACTCAGATCAGTGTCCTGTGTACTCATCGGTCGCATCGAGGTGCAGCCGATGAGTGAGACGGCGGCAATCAGAACGATTATCAGTTTGCTTGTCATAACCTTATCCTCTGTCGTTGAGCCACCTACGGCGGCTGTCGAGGCTAAATCTACGCAATCAAGCGCACGACTGACGGAGGAAACATTGATGGTTTTCTGATGTCTTGCTGTGGAACGCAGTAGCTGACTGGCCTCGCCGTATCAAGTGGCTGCGACCGGGACCCGATAGCAGATTTGATTGCGAGGCTATCCGTGGATAGAACTGGCCCCGCCAATGTACGGCCGCAGGACATCGGGTACTTCGATACTGCCGTCAGCTTGCTGGTAGTTCTCCATGACGGCGATCAAAGCGCGACCTGCCGCGACGCCCGAACCATTGAGTGTATGAATGAGCTCGGGCTTGCCCGTATCGGGATTACGCCAGCGTGCCTGCATGCGCCGTGCCTGGAAATCTTTGCAATTGCTGCAAGAGGAAATTTCCCGGTATTTTTCCTGACCCGGCAACCACACTTCCAGATCGTAGGTCTTCGCGGCACCAAAACCGATGTCACCCGAGCACAATGCCACGACCCGGTACGGCAATTCGAGGCGCTGCAATATCGTCTCGGCATGACCCGTCATTTCATCGAGCGCGGCCGCAGACTCGTCGGGTGCGACAAGATGCACGAGTTCGACTTTCTCGAACTGGTGTTGACGAATCATGCCGCGCGTATCCTTGCCGTAGGAGCCCGCTTCGGAACGAAAACACGGCGTATGCGCCGTAAAACGCAAAGGCAACTGCGCAGCCTCATAAATCACATCACGGGCAAGGTTGGTTAGCGGGACTTCAGCCGTTGGAATCAGGTAGAAAGGCTTCTCGGTCGCCGTCTTGAAAAGTTCTTCCTCAAATTTTGGAAGTTGACCAGTGCCGATCAATGCATGATCGTGAACAAGATAGGGTACATAGACCTCTGTATAGCCATGCTCGTTGATATGCGTATCGAGCATGAATTGGATAATCGCGCGTTGCAGGCGGGCAAGTGGACCACGCATTACGGCGAAGCGGGATCCGGACATCTTGCTGGCCGCCTCAAAGTCGAGCATGCCAAGTGACTCGCCCAACTCGATATGGTCGCGTACATCGAAATCGAATTCAGCCGGTTCGCCCCAGCGGCGAATCTCGACATTGTCGGATTCATCCTTGCCATCAGGAACACTCTCGTCAATCAGATTCGGCAGACGCAGCTCGATACCCTCCAACTTTGCCTGAACGCTCTGCAGATCCGCCTGGCGGGTTTCCAGACGATCACCGAGATCCTTGACCGCGTCGAGCATCGGCGCAATATCCTCGCCCTTGGCCTTCGCCTTGCCAATATCCCTGGAGCTTGTATTGCGTTGGTTCTGCAGCTTCTGTGTTTCAACCTGCAGAGTTTTGCGACGCTTCTCAAGCGCCAGGTAAGTATCGGCGTCGAACACCTCACCACGGCGAGCGAGGTTTTGCACGACGTCTCGTGTTGCCTGTCTCAGTAATTTTGGATCAATCATCGATTTCTGATTTCTTCGAGCTTTTCGCGAATCCTGATCTCCAGCCCGCGAGGCACGGGATGATAATACTTGCGATCTTGCATGTCGTCGGGAAAATAGTGCTCACCCACAGCGACAGCGCCCTCCTCGTCATGTGCGTAGCGGTAGTTTTTTCCGTAGCCAAGTTCCTGCATCAGTTTCGTCGGCGCATTTCTGAGGTGCATCGGTACCTCAAGCGAGCCAAATTCCTGTGCATCTGCCTTCGCTGCGCTGGCCGCTTTATACACAGCGTTGCTCTTCGGGGCACAAGCGAGGTAGACAACGGCCTGGGCGAGCGCCAACTCGCCTTCGGGGCTACCCAGTCGCTCAAGTACCTCCCACGCATTGAGTGTCAGTTGCAATGCGCGTGGATCGGCGTTGCCAATGTCCTCGGACGCGACACGAATCATTCGCCGTGCAACGTACAGCGGATCGCACCCGCCATCGATCATGCGCATCAGCCAATACAATGACGCGTCGGGGTCAGACCCCCGCACTGATTTGTGCAATGCCGATATCTGGTCGTAGAAATACTCACCGTGTTTATCGAAGCGTCGTCCGCCTCCCGACGCAACCTCCTGGACCGTTTCGTGTGCGATTTCGCTGCCTTCGGTAAGGTCCGCTGCAAGTTCGAGCAAGTTGAGCGCACGCCGTGCATCGCCGTCCGCGGCCGACACGATCAAGCGCATGGAATCGTCACTCATCGTGTAGGCATCGGCAAGCCCTCGCTCCGCATCAGTCATGGCGCGTCGGACAATGGCGAGCAACGCCTCTTCGTCAAGCATCTTGAGCACGTAAACACGCGCCCGCGACAACAATGCATTATTGAGCTCGAAAGACGGGTTCTCGGTCGTGGCACCGATAAACGTCAACGTGCCGTCCTCAACGAATGGCAGGAATGCGTCCTGCTGAGCCTTGTTGAAGCGGTGCACTTCATCGAGGAAAAAAACGGTGCTGCGATTGGCAACCTGTCGATACTGCTCGGCCTGCGCAACTGCATTTCGAATGTCCTTGACGCCGGCCATGACGGCTGAAAAGCCGATGAAATGGGCGTCGGTCGTCGATGCGATCAGTCTCGCGAGAGTCGTCTTACCGGTTCCGGGCGGACCCCAAAAAACCATTGAATGCGCCCGACCTTGCTCAATCGCACGTCGCAATGGTTTACCTTCTTGCAGCAGATGCGATTGGCCGAAAAATTCATCCAGATTCGACGGCCGCATGCGATCGGCGAGAGGCCGATCTGCGGCTGGTACACCTTCATTCGGAAAAAGATCAGTCAACGCTGTTGCTAGCCTTCCGTCTCGAATACCAGTTCTCGAAGCGTACACACCAACCGCCAAGACCGGCATTCGCTATGACGAGTCCAACGATTATACCGGCCGCGTCCGCGCCTATGTCGAACCATTCTGCCGATCGGTAGATGATGAGGCGCTGGCAGCCCTCGATGAGCAGTCCAAACAACAACAAGCCCAAGCCAATACGCCAGTATGACCGCGGGCGATACTGCCCGGCAAACCAGATCGCGAGGAAAACAAACGTGGCGGCGTGTAGCCACTTGTCGGCCTCGATAAACCAGGTAGCGAACAGGTCTGGATCAACGAGGAACCAGACGACTGGCAGCAGTGTCGCTGCAAGAACCAAGAGCAGGAGAGCCA
>JADFKA010000218.1 GCA_022565135.1 Pseudomonadota bacterium | reverse complement strand
CGATTTTAGCTTGCAATATGCCTCGTGACGCGTTCAAATTAGCTAAATATCGACGCGACAATCGTTGCACTCGCCAATTTCGCTTTTCATCGATCCGGAAAGAAGCCGGAAGAAATCGCCATTAAGCTGCGACATATTGCCTGATAGACACGGCAGCGTCATCCATTTTGTAGTGTCCGTTCGTCAGTGTGACCGTCAACGGACACAGCCAACATTTGAACGAACCGTAATTTCACATGGAGAAAGTAGCCGGTGAGCGTAAACATCGTGCATACCAATGACAGCAGCTTTGAGGCTGATGTACTGCAATCTGATAAACCTGTACTGCTCGATTTTTGGGCAGAATGGTGCGGACCCTGCAAAATGATTGCCCCGCTTCTCACCGAAGCGGCGGAAGAATATGCGGATAGCATGGCAGTCATGAAACTGAATATTGACGAAAATCCGAACACACCACAAAAATACGGCATCCGCAGCATTCCCACACTGATGTTATTCAAAAACGGCGCTGTACAGGCGCAAAAACTTGGGACGATGTCGAAGTCACAATTGACAGAATTTCTGGACACTAATCTGTGAGAGGGTACTTGGGTAATTCAACGAAAAGCCGACCGAAGCAGTCGGGTAACAAGAGCAAGGGCAATCCTGGTCGACGTCGCCGGCGGCGTCCACCGCAGGACGTATATCCTGATGACGACGGTAATTTGGAGATAATTGATCCCGAAGATCTTGAACAGAGCAAAAAGGTCATGAACCTGACGGAGCTCAAGACGCGTCCGTCAGCGGACCTGGTTGAACTCGGCGAGACACTCGGTTTGGAAGATCTCGCGCTTCAGCGCAAACAGGACATCATCTTCTCTATTCTCAAGACATATGCGAAGACGGGTGAGGACGTCTACGGCGATGGTGTGCTGGAAACTCTGCAGGACGGATTCGGTTTTCTGCGCTGTGCGGATAGCTCATATCTTGCCGGTCCGGACGACATTTATGTCAGCCCGAGCCAGATTCGCCGCTTCGGTCTGCGTACGGGCGACACCGTTTCGGGAGTGATTCGCCCGCCCAAGGATGGCGAGCGTTATTTTGCCTTGCTCAAAATCGGCCAGATCAATCACGACGCGCCCGAGAAAACTCGTAGCACGGCTCCCTTCGAGACCCTGACGCCGTTGTTCCCGACGCGGCGCCTGATACTCGAACAGGGCAATGGCAGTACTGAGGACCTGACCGCACGCATCATCGATCTGGTAGCACCGATCGGCAGGGGGCAGCGTGGACTGATTGTTTCGCCGCCAAAAGCCGGCAAGACGATGCTGTTGCAGAATATCGCCTCGTCGATCTGTGCCAATGCACCTGAAATCGATTTGATCGTACTGTTGATCGACGAGCGTCCGGAAGAAGTGACGGAGATGGAGCGTTCCGTTCGCGGCGAAGTTGTTTCATCGACGTTCGATGAGCCGGCCAGTCGTCATGTGCAGGTCGCAGAAATGGTTATCGAGAAAGCAAAACGGTTGGTCGAGCACAAGCGCGACGTCGTAATTTTGCTCGACTCGATTACCCGTCTCGCACGCGCATACAACACGGTTGTACCATCGTCGGGCAAGGTCCTGACCGGTGGTGTGGATGCAAACGCACTGCACAGGCCAAAACGCTTTTTCGGCGCAGCACGCAACATCGAAGAAGGCGGCAGCCTGACGATTCTTGCGACGGCACTCGTCGATACGGGTTCGAAGATGGACGAAGTGATCTACGAAGAGTTCAAGGGCACGGGCAACATGGAGATCCACCTGGATCGTCGCATATCCGAAAAGCGTGTGTTCCCCGCGATCAATATCAATCGCTCCGGTACGCGCAAGGAAGAGTTACTGACCGATCCTGCAGAACTACAGAAAATGTGGGTGCTGCGAAAGGTTCTGCATCCTATGGACGAACTCGCGGCGGTCGAATTCCTGCTCAACAAGATGGCGGACACGAAAACAAACGCCGCATTTTTTGAGGCGATGAAGAGATAGAGCGCGATTCGTCAGTGCACGCGCCGCTTCGCGCGCGTGACTGCCCTTGTCTGTCACGCATTATACGGGCCCGCCAAGCGGCCCGTATTCCGTTAGTGTCGCACCAATAGTCACAGGGGGGCTGCGGGCGGGGTATTGGTTGTCGGAAATAAAGCGCAGCGAAGCGAGCCATTTCGACAACCAATACCCCGGCTGCAGCTCCTGTACGCTCATTCTCGGCGTAGAATCCGGAGCGATACTCCTAAATCCTGTACCGGTCGCGACCGATTCTTCCGAGTTTAACCGTCCAACGGTCAGGTGCTGGGAAAAGGGACGCCATGCCGGTCTATGTTGACGATAAAAAACTTGTAAAACAGTTACTTGCAGGTGACGAACGAGCCTTCGATCGTTTTTTTGAGGAAAACTTCGCAAGGCTGTACCGATTCGCCATCGCGCGAATGCCTGACGATTCCGAGGGTGCGCGGGAGGTCGTGCAGGTCACGCTAACCCGGGCAATCCGCAAGATGCACACATTTCGCGCCGAATCGGCGTTGTTCACCTGGCTATGTGCGATTTGCCGCAATGAGATGAACGACTGGCTGTGTCGCCAGAGCCGGTATCGGGACCATATCGTGCTGATCGAGGACTTCCCCGACGTCCGGGCGGCTGTGGATTCTTTCCAGGCTCCCATTGAGGACAGCCCTGAGCGGCAATACGAGCGTGTTGCAATGCTGCGCTTGATTCAAGTCGCACTCGATCGACTGCCCGCGAAGTACGGCGATATTTTGGAATGGAAATACGTTGAGGGACATTCTGTGAAAGAAATATCGGCAAGACTGAAAATTGGACCGGAGGCCACGCAATCTTTGCTTGCCAGAGCCAAGCGAGCATTTGCGGATGTGTACACAACCCTGAATGACGCCTTGAATAATCAGGCAAATGGAATGATGCAATCATGAGTCGATCTAGCGATGAAACGATAATGCGTGCGGACGGTGCCGTAGAAGCGCTGCTTGAGAAAGCTTCGCCGAGGCCCGCACCGCCAGCTTTGGACGAACAGCTGATTCGAGATGCCGTGCGGGCCGAATGGAATTCGGTAACGGGCAGACGGCTAACGCGTCGACGTATCACACATTTTGCCATAGCGGCAACGGTGCTGCTGGCGGTCTATGCGTCATTTAACGTTTTTCGTGTCGCAGAAATTGCACCATTGCAAGTCGCTGCAATTGGCAGGAGTCACGGCTCGATCTATTTGCAGGTAGGTCAATCCGAACGCCAGGAGATGGTCGATCTTGCGGCGGTCTATGCCGGTCAGACAATTATCACGGGAAATGGTGCGGGCATCGGACTTGAATGGGGCAGCGGCGGTTCGCTACGAATTGATCAGAATACGCGCAACCGTCGGCTCTCACGGCCGGAATATTGGACAATGGCAATTCCGGTGAGGCAGTGCTCGAAATTGCAACAGATTACGGCACTATTACACATCAGGGCACGCAGTACATGACGTTTGCCGATAGTGACGAACTGACTATCACCGTCCGTGACGGACGGGTTGCGATTGCAGGTATTTACCACGACGGGACGGCGGTCAAAGGTCAGCGGATAACGGTGTCGGGCAGCGGACGTCCGAGCGTCACAAACACCAGCGGATATGAGACAGAGTGGCGCTGGATCGAGGCAACGTCACCGATCGTTGATGTCAACGGCAGAACAACCTACGAGTTTTTACAGTGGGTTGCTCATGAGACGGGCCTCGAAATAGTATTCGTAAGCCCATTGGCTGAGGAGATCGCGCGGGACGGCATACTCAGAGGTACGGTTAATACCGATCCGAGAACGGCTCTGCGCATTCGCATGCTGGGTGAAGACCTCGATTGGCGCATAGATAGGGGGACTATCTACGTGAGTGCAATCAACTAGGGTGCGGTCGAAAA
>JADFKA010000217.1 GCA_022565135.1 Pseudomonadota bacterium | reverse complement strand
GATGTAATCGATGATGTTCTGATAGATCGACTCAAATCCGCGCATGCCCTGTTTCGGGCCGAAATCCTCAGGAATTCGGGTCTCATGGTCCGTGCCGCGGCCAGTGTAGTCAGCCAGCGAGATCGAATAGTCCGTTGGCATGTGTTCCCGTTCCAAAGGGGCCGCGGTTTTGGGCATCTCACGTCACTCCTGAATATCGCCGATAACACCGAATTATAATACTGCGAATGCAGATGAACAGGTGTGTAATTAGTTGAAAAATAAGACTATTATGAACGCCTGTTCTGCAGAGTCTCACGTCTTCGAATTATATCCTGCATCCGAAGTCATTACTATAGATGTCCGGAAAAAGGAAATCTGCGTCTCTGAAACACCTTGCGGATTATCAAGTCGGCGGTAGCGTGGCGATCTCGAGCCAGTAGTGGTCGATCGCTTTAACCACTCGGCTGAAGGTTTCCAAATCGTGGGGCTTGCGGACGAAGCAATTGGCGTGCAGTTGATACGAGCGCGCAACGTCCTGGGGTGAAGAAGATGTGGACATTACAATCACCGGTATCTGCTTGAGACTATGGTCGTCCTTCAGCTCGGCGAGTACTTCCAGCCCATGTTTCTTGGGCAGGTTGAGATCGAGTATCACGAGGTTGGGCCGTAGCGCGTCGCCATGTTCGCCACATTGTCTGAGGAAATCGAGCGCTGCAACGCCAGATCTTGTTCCAGCGCCGTTTTTTCTATCGCGTTTATAATCGCGCGCTGCAACGCACCGACATTCATGTTGCCTTTCGGCAGGTAGTCCTTGGCACCGTTTTTTAATACGTGCGCCGCCATGTCTTCATTGCCCTGGCCGGTCAGCATGATGATTGCTTTGCCCGGTTCTGACCCATTGGTCATTTGCTCCAGGACCTCGCTGCCATTCATTCCTGGTAGTTTGTAATCCAGCAGCACAGTCGAATTTTCCATTCCTGAAGGCATCGAGAGCGGATTGCGCATCGTTTGTCTCGATCACTTTGCTTTCGAAGTTGCAGGAATCGAGCATACGCATGATCATCATGCGATCGACGTCGTCATCGTCCACGAGCAGTATGTTGAGCGATTTCATCGTGCCGCTTTACACCGGTAGCTCAGTCACTCGATGGTATCGATCGAGCATCGTCATCGCTTCCAGAAAACCATCGTTCCTTTGTGATTTAACGATGTAGCCGGAGATGCACCGGCGATAAGCCTGTTCTTTGTCAATCGTCGCATCGGAAGTGCTGAGTATGAATATAGGCGTGTATCTCAGGCTGGAATCACTTCGCAGTTCGTCGAGAAATTCGAAACCATTCATCTGTGGCATATTCAAATCCAGGATTATTACGTAGGGTTTGGCAAGCGGGGCATTGTCTGCTGTGCCCCGCAGCAGTTGCAGAGCTTCGATGCCATTCTCAGCCTCGATCATCGGTGTGTCGCTGCCAATTTTGCGAAGCGCCCGGCGCACGACCTCTCGATCGACCTCATCATCGTCTATGACGACGAGTTTCATTTGTTCGCTTTCTGATTTCATCCTTTTCACCCCTGAGTTGCACTTGGCCAACTGAAAATGAATTTGCTGCCACGCTGCCCGTCTTCGGAAACGACGCTGATTTTTCCCTTGTGAAGCTCAACGAGCTTCTTAACGATTGCGAGACCCATGCCGCTGCCTTCTTGCTGGTCCACTACCACCGCCGTCGTTGTGCCCGGGGCCACAGGTGAGAAATTGATAGTGGAATCAAAACTCACGCCCAGCCCATTCAATAGCAACGGCAGGACGCAGACGCCTATCACGGCACCGATGAACCAGGCGGGTAACTTCAGGCGCTTCCCAGCGAGAATCAACCTCGTCGATTCATCGAGGCGAGCGGGATCTTCCAGAAAATCTGCAGTCGAAATCGCTGACATCGCAGCCATCGCGTTTCCTTTGTACTGTTAGTCGATCGGTAATCTAGTCGTCCAGAAGTTGGCGCAACTTCTTCGCGAGTTCTGATTTGCGGTATGGTTTGAACAGAACATCTTCGACATGCTCAGGAATACCGTTATGTTCGAATGTCGATCGATCGTGTGCCGAGGTATAGAGTTGTCTCTACGGTAAATTCGGTGCCGCGCGCCAGGGCAAGTTCTTCTCGAATGATTTCCACATCTGCAGGATTGTCTTCTATCATCAGGACCGTCTTCAGCGCTGCGACCATAGCGATGTCTCCCTACCTGTAAAGAGCTTATGAGTACTTCAAAAAATGTGACTTACCGCACTATTACTTGTCGGCTTGGACAGGATTTGCTTTAGTCCGTTTTATCATTACTTTATGAGATTTCGTAACTATCCCGCCCTGACTGGGATTACCTATTTAGTAGGTTGACATATAGTATTTAGTAGGTAGGTTATCCGCTATGGCGACGCAAACCACACTCGAGGCCCTGTTTGGTGGCCAGGCAGCCGCCAAGGTACTCCTGTTTATGGAGAACTATGGAGAAGGCTATGCAAGCTGGATCGCCAGGACTTTCGAGATGCCGGTGAGTGAAGTCCAGAAGCAGCTTAAGAAATTCGAGGAAGCGGGAATCCTGGTCAGCCGACCGGTCGGCACGAGCCGGGTGTTCACCTGAAACCCCCGTGATCCGGCCCTCGACGGCCTGAGACAAATGCTGCAAAGCACACTCGAATACGGAATTACCAGCGACCGTCTGAAAAAATACTATCGGCAGCGCCGGCGACCGCGGCGTACCGGGAAGTCACTATAAATGCCAGAGATCACACCAAAATCAACGTTGCAGGATGTCGCGGCAATTGTCTCGAGCTCGGGTTCGTGCATACTGGCGTACCTCGCACGTCACAGTTTTCTCATCCTTTGATCGAGTGGTATGTCGAGTTTTCTCCAACTCCAATTTCATTTGGTCACTTATATGTTACTCATGAGCAGTGTGCTGTCATCGAATTGCCGGCAGGAAAATTGAGAATCGTTACGCCGACCCAGTCAGTGATGGATCGACTTGCAGCTGCGATTGTCTGGAACGATGCGCAGTCACGTGAACAGGCAATCCTCGTAGCAGCCAAGCAGGAAATCGACTGGATGGAACTGCAAATGTGGTTTGCCAATGAAGGCGAAGTCAACGAGGAGTTTGAGCGTTTTCGAAAAGCGGTAGAACTGGCTCGACCCCAACACAATTGAACCCAATTCAGCAACGATAAAATGAAAAACTCGACAGACCACCGAAAAGTATCGATTGCGCCGATGATGGATTGGACGGACCGTCACTGTCGTTACTTTATGCGATTGTTGAGCCCTAGCTGCATGCTGTACACCGAGATGGTCACGGCGGCGGCGATTGACCACGGTGACGTGGCCAAATTATTGCGTTACGACGACTCCGAGCACCCGATCGCACTGCAACTGGGCGGCAACGACCCGGCCATGATGACGCGGGCGGCGCAACGTGCTGCAGAGTTTGCTTACGACGAGATCAACATCAACATTGGCTGTCCGAGTGATCGAGTTCAAAGTGGGCAATTCGGTGCTTGTCTTATGCGGACACCGGATATTGTCGCAGCATGCTTCAGGTCTATGCGAGACGCAGTAGATGTGCCTGTAACGATCAAGAATCGAATCGGCATCGACGACCATGACAGTTACGAATTTCTCGAGAATTTCGTCGAGACTTTATCGGCGGCAGGTTGCAGCAAGTTCGTAGTTCACGCTCGAATCGCAATTCTCGGCGGCATGAGTCCGAAGGACAATCGTTCGGTACCGCCGTTGGATTACGAGCGTGTCTTCAGGCTCAAGCGCGAACACCCGGAGCTCGAAATCGTACTCAATGGCGGCGTGCAGGACATTGAACAGATCGATGAGCTCCTGCAACAATTAGACGGCGTCATGATTGGTCGGCAGGCTTACCAGCATCCGTATTTCCTCGTGGAAATCGAGCAC
>JADFKA010000216.1 GCA_022565135.1 Pseudomonadota bacterium | reverse complement strand
CGGTCCATAATCTGGTAGTAAAGAACGCCCAGCGCGACGAGTGGTTTGCGAAAAATATGTGCGCCGGGTAATACCAGCGGCTTGAGATCGGCGAAAACGTCAAATCGTTCAAACGTGCCCGCGATTGCGTCGGCGAGGATTTGGCCAGCCAGATGCGTCATGTTCACACCGTGGCCCGAATAGCCCTGCGAGTAGAAAACGTTATCCGATATCCTGCCCAGTAGCGGCACGCGAGTGATGGGTACGCCGATCGTACCGCCCCAGGCGAAGTCGATCTTCGTGTCAGCCAGCTGTGGATAGATTCTGAGCATCTTCGGCCTGAGCTTGCCCCTGATGACGTCGGGATCACTGCCGAAGTAGTTGCATCGCCCACCGAACAGCAAGCGTTTATCGGCGCTGAGGCGAAAATACTCCAACACAAAATTCGGATCACAGACCGCGACGTCATGTGGGTTAATCTGCGCAATCAGGTCCGCCGACAGCGGCTCTGTCGCAATAATAAAACTGTGGACCGGGAACATGGCGCCGCGCAATTTCGGTGCAAGGTCGTGATAAGCATTGCCGGCTAGTACAACGAAGTCCGCCGATACGCTGCCATGTTCGGTGGTCACCGTTGCTTGTTTGCCAGGCTCGATTCGCAGTACGGGCGAGTCTTCATAAATAGTTGCGCCGTTCGCGACAGCGGCATTGGCTTCCCCGATGCACAGGTTAAGCGGGTGCAGATGACCGTTGGCCATGTTCAGCAATGCACCAATGTAAGCATCCGTCCCGATCGCATCCCGGGTTTCATCTTGTGATAAGACTTTGATCTCGAACGGAAAATTCTTATTTGACAGGTACTCGAATTCTTTTTCGATAGCATCGACGTGACGCGGTTTTATGGCAACGTCGAGATAGCCTGCCTTGAGGTCGCATTGAATATCATAACGGCTGACCCGATCGCGAATGATTGAATGACCTGCCCAGCCCATGTCCCACATTATCTTTTCGCCGTCAGTGCCGATCGTCTTCGCGATTTTTTGTTCGGCCGAGATTCCACCAATCATCTGGCCACCGTTGCGGCCCGAAGCGCCCCAGCCGACTTTATTGGCTTCGATGACATGCACGTCATAACCGCGTTCGGCTAAGTGCAGGGCGGTGGAGATGCCCGTGAACCCCGCCCCGATCACGCAGACGTCCGTCGAGTGAGCTCCTCGCAACGGCGCGAAATCGGCCGCGTCATTAACTGTTGCGGCGTAATAGGATCCGGTGTGCGGATGCGAAATCACGGCTCGTCCTGATGCTCTGCTGAATTCTCGCGCTTAGTGATTTGTCGCGCGTCTCGCAAAAAAAATGCGAATATGAGGATACCGCTAATGCCGAGAACGACAGCGCTTATCCAGGTGAGCAAATCCCATGGGTTCATGCCGAAGCTACCCTGAATTCGGGCCCGATTCGATTACCGATGATGAAGCCCAGGTAACTGATCGGCAGACAGCAATACAGAGCGTACTCTCGCCAGATACTGAAAGTTTGATCAGCCACCGAAAACGACCACACATAAGTGCCAAAGATGTCGTTGTACTCGCCAATCTGTGCGATGACAACATAGAACAGAATGCAGCTGATCAGACCGGACGCAGCGCTAAGAGTACCGCCCATTGCCGTTTTCCTGCCCTTGTAAAACAATGCGGCCATGACCGGAATCAACACCGTAGCCATGAGTATCGAGGTTATAAATACGAGCATCGCCATAATTCGGTCAAATGAGAACGCGATGATAAATGCAAGCGCCCAGGAAACGACGACTCCAATTTTTGTGACCCGTACCAACTCCCTGTCAGTCGCCTGCGGACGAACCAGCGGTCGATAAAGATCGTAGGAAATATTCGCGCCGGCGACGAGCGTATAGGAATCCATTGTTGACATCGCCGTGGCGAGCACGCCAGCGAGGAACAGGCCGATCAAGCCTACGGGTAACGCGTGCGATACGGCAATAAACAGGGCATCGTTCGGATGCAGATCGGCGGGCAGGATGCCAGACGCGACTCCCGCCATGGCCAACATGCCACCGGCGACGACGAGCCAGTCATATGCGATCCAGACGATGATAGCGGCGAGCATCGCGTTGCGCGCAGCGGCCGTACTCTTTGCAGCGAAAACGCGCTGATAAAAACCCGGATCAACCAAAATGCTGATGCTCAGCGAGGCATAGGCAAGCATGAGCCAGATGGGCATAGTGCCAAACAGTGCGAAGTAACCCTCCGGAGCGACAGCCTGCACATTGACGAAGCCGCCAATTTCCTGCATCAGCAGCGGTATACCGATTGCCAGGGTTACACACATCAGAACAAACTGAATCGTATCGGTGACAGCGACCGCCGTCAGGCCACCGAGTAAGGTATAGGCAAGTGCGATTCCGCCAAGAAGCAATGCGCCATAGTGAGGGTCAATACCGAACACGATTTCGCAGACCCGGCCCAGTGCGAACAGGCTGGTCGTTGGCAGTGAATAGATCAGTGATCCAACGGCGCCGTACACGGCGGCCTGTTTGCCGTAGTTGCGCTCAAGGATTTCGGGTAGCGAGGTAAATTTTTCGCTACGCAATCGCTTGCTCATTGAAATGGCTGCAAACAGGTATACGCCAGTCAAAAGCAGCGAGTAACCGAAAAACGCCACAAGGCCATCGTAGTAGGCGAGCTCGGATGAGCCGAAGAGGATGTCAAGCCCATAGTACGTTGAAGCCAGGGTACAGATCAGCATTGGCGTGGTCATCGTCCGGCCAGCCAGCAAGTAATCTTCAAGGCTGGTGTGACGCTGATGAACGTAGACGCCCACGCCGAGAAGCATCAGCACGTACACGATGACGATGCCCAGGTCGATGCCGCTGATACCGATAGGTGCTGCCCCACGAAACCGCAGTATTCAGCCCTTCGGGCGGAATTTAAGGTGCTGTGGTTTCTCTACGTTGGAACGCTTTTCGACCAATACGGCGCAGAATTCATCCTTGCCTATAGGCGTCGCGTGCGGGCGATCAATTTAGAACGTTACTACTACTTCGGTACTTCGCTGGCGACATGCCGTTGGATTTCTTGAACGCCGAATAGAATGCAGAGCTCGAATTGAATCCGGCAGCGAGAGCGATATCCAGGATTGCAGTGTTGCCGTTCGCTTTATCGCGCAGCAAGCGCTTTGCATATTCAACCCGATGGTGATTGAGGTAATCAAAGAAACTCTGGCCGAAGCCAGCATTGATGACCTGTGACAAGTGATTGACAGAGCAGCCAACAATCTCGGCAAGCAATGGCAGCGTCAAGTCCGGACGCAAATACAACTGGTCCGATTGCATTGATACAGCCAGCTTATGCATGTAATCCGCTAATGTGGCGTTTTCAAGGCCCGATTTGGCATATTTGCGACGTTGCATGCGAGTACGCGTGACTCTCCTTGAGATCAGAGGGCGGTTGCTGTTGGGCAAGTCGTAGTAATCAGTAATAGCGATTACCTGGCCGTCGCGAAATATCATGAACTCAGCGCCTGTGTACGCGTTGTCGCCAGCGGGCCCTGGGCAAACTGCCTGGGCTCTGTATTGAAAAGCGATACTGTTTTCTGCTGTCAATATCCTGCCAATCAGTTCATAGCGATTATGCTCATGAGCAAAAAATTCGCTGAGCATATTGACGAGCTCCGACCTTGTATGGCGTTCCTTCGCGGGGACGTCAAAGTAAATTCCATCTTGGGCCAGATGGCTTGCCACGCCACGCGGGTCGCGATGATTCCACGCGTCGATATAACTCTCGACAATTTCGGCGGCATGCAAGGCGCTGAGCTCCGGCGATCAAATGTGCGAAATATCATCGTAACCGAAGCGGGATTGCCATGTAACTGGCAATTGTCATATTCTGGGTGCTCAGCACGATGTCGGCATCACAGCTTCCGCTAAAGGCATGATATGAAACGAATTTCTGCAAAAGTCGTATCGGTTCACGTCAGTT
>JADFKA010000215.1 GCA_022565135.1 Pseudomonadota bacterium | reverse complement strand
CCGATGAAGAAGGCGGCCTCACCGGCAGCCGGGCAATGATCGGTAAGGTCGACTACCGGACCTTGGCCGTCGTCAGCCACAGCGGCATGACGATAGGCGAGGGCATCAGGGCTGTCGGCGGTGATCCAAATCGTCTCGACCTGGCCGAGCGCAAGCCCGCAGAGCTCAAAGCATTCATTGAGCTGCACATCGAGCAGGGTGCATTCCTGGATGCAGAAAACATCGATATCGGCGTCGTCGAAGGCATCGTCGGCATCCGCTGGTGGGATGTCACGGTCGAAGGATTTGCGAATCACGCGGGCACGACGCCGATGAATCGCCGCTGGGATGCGATGCTAACCGCGGCTGAGTACATACTCGCTGTGAACCGGGTGGCGACCAGTATGCCGGGAGCGCAGGTTGCAACGGTCGGCAAGATTCGCGCAATGCCCGGTGCGCCGAATGTCATCCCGGGCGAGGTCGTACTGAGCCTGGAGATCCGTGATCTTTCTGCCGCAAAGATTCAGCGCGTGTTCGATGAGATCAGGCGAGAAGGGAAACGTATCGCCGACGCGCGCTTCACGCCGATTCGCTACGCAGAGATCGACGTCGCGTCACCGCCAGCACCGACCGACGCACGCATGCGTCGCATCATCGCGGCGGCAGCAGACGAGCTGGGCCTGAGTTTCAAATTCATGCCGAGCGGCGCCGGGCACGATGCACAGGACATGGCGCGCATTACACCGACCGGCATGATCTTCGTGCCCAGCGCCAAGGGCATCAGTCATTCGCCGCAGGAATTCACATCGGCGCAAGATATGGCCAATGGCGCCAGCGTGCTTTTGTGGACCGTGCTCGAGATTGATGCTGGTGGGTTGGATTGAGGTTTTCAAGTTAGTCGGTGTCCGGGTAATGCGCGAACTGTCTGGCTACGAACCGAGCGGTCGGGAGTTCGACAAATCAACAAACACGGCTGACCACTTTGCATGACCACTGTTGAATGCTTAACCAAGGGATACTTCCTTACTTTTTTCATATCGGAACGGTTCAAGCATCTGACTGACATAATTGACCGGGTAATTGGGTTGATCTGCAATACCCAGATCATCCGATCGAATGACCCTGTCTTTATCAAAGTAGACAGTCCCCAATAAGTAATCGGTAAACGTGGTAAATAAACCGAAATTCACGTCACCTTCTGCCGCGGTATTGAGATGATGAAATCGGTGCACGACATTGATAGCGAGCACACGTTTCAGCGGACCCGTAAAATAGGCCACATTGGAGTGCTGCAGTAATAGTTGCAGTACGACGGCAACCACTAATAACATTAAGACATTCTGCGGGATGCCCAACAGTAATAGCGGCGCCGTACCCGCCAGTGTTTCCAGGGTTTGGTGCAAGGGATGCTTCATCAACCCATTAAAGCCATACATACGCGTCACACTGTGATGCACACAGTGCAAGCGCCATAACATGTCGACTCTATGGCTGAGGTAGTGAACCAGGGTAATACCCACATCGGCAATGAGGATTGCCATTAGCAGCTGTTGCCATAAGGGCAGGGATGTCGGCCAAATAGCCGGCAGCGAGATAAAACTGGCGATCACGGGCACACTCATCACTCCCATTACACTGAGCGACTCATTGACCAGCGCGTGGGAGAAATCCCTGGTTCGATCACCGTGCGACCTGTTGAATGCTGCATCATAGGGCACCAGCCTTTCCGCCAGAAAGGCCAGGGCAATAAAGCTGACCAAGAGCACTATCAGCCATCCTTCGGCGTATCCGCGCTCGACAAGAAAAATCGCCAACCCATTGCCCACCAGCAAAAAGAATGGCAAATACAACAGCCGCACCAAAAACATCAACATGACAACCTCCGACAGGCATTTAAAGTAATTGAGTGCTCAGTGTATGGAGCTGTCAGGTCGAGGCCTTGAACGAATCAGCTATTGTCGAGAGGAATTGGAAATCACTCTCGTTCACACAACAGTGCCACCAGTCCCGACCCCGGCGTCAGTAACAGGGATGGCGTGATGCCAAACATGGCCTTAAACGTACGAGAAAAATGCGCCGAGTCGGAAAACCCCGCTTCGTGAGAGGCTGTCGTTAACGAATTGCCCGTCAGAGCCAACTCCAATACCTGGCGCATACGAGCCCAGAGCAGATAACGCCGAATGGGTATGCCCATCTGCTGTTTGAACAGATGCTGCACTCTGCTTGCCGACAAACTGGCAACATCCGCGAGCGCCTCTCCGGTGAACACCGCCCCAGGTCGCTGGTGTATATGGGTCAGTAATTGCCCGATGCGGGGGTCTAACGGTTGCGGATCGGCGAGCTGACCGTGAAAAAACGCCATGCAGGCCTGTTTGAGCTTGTTGGCCGCAGGTGGATCAAGCTGCGTAGACATTGCTGTGCGAAGTGCCTTGCGAAGAGACTCAGTCACCGTGGCGTCCAGCAAAAGAGGTTCCCTGCGAATATCACAACCCGGCGTCACGCAGTGATAATCCACAATCGAACGATAACTGGCGGAGGTTTTTTCCAGATACAGCAAGCAGAGTGGGCCATCGGGATTAGCGACACGGTGCGGGACATCGGCGCCAATCACCGCTGCCTGACAAGGCTGCCACCCCTGGACACCCTCCCAGCTAACGTGTAGCTCGCCATCGAGTGCGATACAACACTGCACGGCATGGTGGCGGTGCATTTGCGGATCGAAACTATCTCCGAGGTACAGCATGCCATCACGCCACAGGCACAGCTTGTTGGGGGGAGAGTTCGACATGGTCGCGTTTTGTCAGGCTGGAATAAATAAGTAAGGATATACTGCAGGGCAACCATGCCAGGCGCAATCGCAGGCGAATACCTGCACTCTGACTGCACTTGGCAATAACTTATACTCGAGCCCAATGAGTAGATTCTCGAGGTTTCTGGCACTCGCTTGCTGTTTCGTCTGCGCCGGTGTTGGTGCCGATCAGGTGCCCACTACGGGTAAGCTGCTGGTCGCCACCGACGCGGTGCGTGGTCCGTACTTTGCACAGACCGTGGTCCTGCTGCTGCATCACGACGAGACTGGGACTTTAGGGCTCGTGGTGAATCGCCCGATCGACGCGTCGGCGATAGAATCCTTGCGATTGCACGAGGACCTCGCCGAGCATCGCGGCGCGTTTTACTGGGGTGGTCCGCTGTCGCAGTCCATCGTTCGCGCACTTATTAGCACAGACACGCCTCCGGAGGATGCCGTGCAGATCTTCGATGTCGTGCATCTGGTGAATATGGATGAGGCTTCGTTGGCGACCGCAGCAAATGCTGAAAAGTTTCGCTTTTTCGTGGGCTACGCGGGCTGGTCGCCGGGACAGTTGGAGCAGGAACTGGTGTTCGACAGCTGGCACATCCTCCCTGCCACGGAAGAAGTCGTGTTCGCGGAGGATACTGGCGCTATCTGGCGTAAGCTCTTGCTATCGCGCCAATATCGGGCTGCGGCTCCCGTTCAGCTGCCGTTTAATAAGCGTTCAGCCCGCATTAATCGTTAGTCTCGTAACCTGTGTGCAACTGGTGACGGAACGTCAGTGGTTCAACGCTAACGGGCGACGAGGAAATGGATATGGATATCGTATACGCAGCAGAGAAAGACAGTATTGCGTCACTCTTGGGTGATTTCGTTGCGAGTCGAATCGACGAAGACGAGATTCTCGTGACCGAGAATCCGGACGAGACGGGAAGTTTTCGAATCGTGTATCAGTTTGACCGCTATTTGCTTTCACCGAATGGCCAGATTGCGGTTGAATCGTCCTCGCTCTGATTCTGGCTCTGACCGCGTTGATGGTCCGGTAATCGGTTACTTGGCGCAGCCAGACCAATAACGCCGCTGTGCTACAGCACTCGAACTCGTACCTCGTGTACTATTTCTGCCATGGAACCAAAAATCACCCGCAGCACGCGCGCCTTCTTTGGCAGCGGCGGACTGGTCTACGGTGTCATCCAGAACGCCCACTATTTCGTGCTGGTGTACTA
>JADFKA010000214.1 GCA_022565135.1 Pseudomonadota bacterium | reverse complement strand
TGGGGACTGCGGCTGGTGTCGCGGCGACATATTTCTACTCGTGACGGAACTCGCGATTCTTCGTTCGGTCTGCAACTCATATTGAAGGGAATGACGAGCGTTGGCACCGCGGCTGACAAACTCCTGGAACGTGGTATTCTTGGCTATTCTGCAGATTTCCGGTAAGAATTAGTGTTAAAAATCAATAAATTATATGCGATCGTCGCGATATTACTCACGCCCGTCCTCAACGCCGAAGAACTCTCCGACACTGGCACATTTCTCGATGGCGTTGCCGCAATTGTCAATGACGGCGTGGTCCTGAAAAGCCAGCTGCGCGAACAGACAGCGCGGATCTTAAAGCGCGCAACTGAAGAAAATATGCAATTGCCACCAGCCGACATTCTGCGCGAACAATTGCTTGAGCGGTTGATCCTGACCGAGATCCAGTTGCAGCGCGCGGCAACGATCGGCTTGCAGGTATCGGATCAGATGCTCAACGAGTCGATCGGCCAAATTGCGGCACAGGGTGGCGCGGCATTCGAAGATATGCCGCGATTGCTCGCCGAGGAAGGTGTCGACTATGCGGTCTTTCGTCGTGAATTGCGCGACGAGATTACGCTTGATCAATTGCAGCGCATCGATGTGGGTCAGCGCATCAGTGTGTCAACGCGCGAAATACAGCAATGCATTGCAGATCTTGAAGGCAGCGTCGCGATCAACTCCGACTACAACCTGTCACACATTCTGATCTCGATGCCCGAGGCAGCAACCGCCGTACAAATCGAGGCAGCCCGGAGCGAAATATTCGAAATTTATGAACAGATTCTTGGCGGCGAGGATTTCAGCCTGATGGCGATGGGACATTCTGACGCACAGACTGCGCTTGATGGCGGATCGCTGGGCTGGATGAAGGGCAACCAGCTACCAACATTTTACACCGGTATCGTTGCAACGATGCAGGCTGGTGACGTATCCGAGCCGTTTCGCAGCTCGAGCAGCTTTCATATCGTCAAAGTCAATGATTTGCGCAGTGCTGCGCAGCGCAGCAATATCGACCAGGTCAAAATTAGACATATTCTTGTAACGCCGAACGAGATCATTGACGACGAGACGGCGAAACAACGACTCAATGACGCACTCGAAAAGCTGCGCAACGGAGAAGACTTCGGCGAGCTGGCCAAATTGCTATCCGATGATCCAGGTTCGTCGAATGATGGCGGCGAAATGGACTGGAGCGGGCCTGGCACATTTGTTTCCGAATTCGAAACTATCGTCAATAACTCCGAAATCGGCATAGTCAGCGATCCGTTTCGAACCCGTTTTGGCTGGCATATTGTCGAGGTCCTCGAACGGCGCGTGTATGACAACACAGAAGACCTTAAGGAAAGCAATTGTGATCTCAGAATTCGCAACGGCAAGATGGAAGAAGAGACGCAATTGTGGATGCAACGCATTCGCGACGAAGCCTACGTCGAAATTCGTACCTGAGAAAGACCCCAGGCGACCGGGTACGCCAACGTGACGCCTGACAGACCTCTCGTCGTCACCGCTGGCGAACCTGCCGGGATAGGGCCAGAGCTCTGTCTGACTTTAGGCCAAACTGAGCTCCCTGCCGATATCATCGTTATCGCAGACCCCGACGTATTGCGCACCCGTGGTGCAATGGCGGGCATTGACGTCGCCGTCCGTGAGATAGGCATCGATGATGTCGGCAAGACACGCGCTGCTGCCGGAGAGTTGCTCTGCATTGCACAACGTTTCCCCAAGCAACCTGAGTGCGGCCGGCCTGACCCCGCTAACGCGCAGACTTTGCTCGATGGGTTGCGGCACGCCGTAAACGGATGCCTCGATGGTCATTTTGCAGGCCTGGTGACGGCGCCATTGCAAAAGAGCAGCATCAACGACGCCGGTATTACCTTTACCGGACACACTGAATATCTCGCCGAACTCACGCATTCGAAGCTTGCTGTCATGTTGCTGGTCGCCGGCGAATTGCGCGTAGCGCTCGCCAGCACTCATTTGCCATTGCGCGAAGTGCCCGACTTCCTCACGCAAGACAAACTGCGTGAGATGTTGCAGGTCTTGCATGATGAACTGCGCTCGCGATTTGGCATCGACAACCCCGAAATTATCGTTTGCGGGCTCAATCCGCACGCCGGTGAAAGCGGACATCTCGGCTCGGAAGACATCGAAATCATCGCGCCGGTCGTACGCGAATTAGCAAATCGCGGCTATATGATACGCGGCCCGCTGCCGGCGGACACGGCTTTTACTCCTGCCACCGGGCATAAGGATGCGGTTGTCGCGATGTACCACGACCAGGGACTGCCCGTGCTCAAATACGCAGGATTCGGCCGCGCGGTCAACGTCACCCTGGGGCTGCCGATCGTGCGGACATCTGTCGATCACGGTACGGCCCTCGACATTGCGGGCAAAGGCAGCGCCGATGCCGGCAGTATGATCGAAGCCGTCAAACTCGCAGCAAAATTGGCCAGTTCATGACCTCTCATCGTCCACGCAGACGATTCGGTCAGCATTTTCTGCAGGACCCGGGCGTAATCGACGCGATCATTCGTGAAATAGCACCGACCCGTGACGATTTGCTAGTCGAAATCGGCCCCGGACATGGTGCGATCACGAAGCCGCTGGCAATGCTCTGCGGCTCATTGCATGCGATAGAACTGGATCGAGACCTCGTCGCCGGACTGCGGTGGCAATTCGACAATCATTCAGGTGTAACCATCCATGCCGCCGATGCGCTGCAATTTGATTACGGTGCGCTCGGGGAGTCGCTGCGCATCGTCGGCAACCTGCCGTACAACATATCGACACCGCTACTGTTTTATTTGCTCAATTACCTGCAGCACATACGCGACATGCACTTCATGCTGCAAAAAGAAGTTGTAGATCGCATGGCGGCGGCGCCGGGCGGCAAGACTTACGGACGGCTCGGCATCATGCTCGGTTGTCGCTTTGCGATTGATGCGCTCTTCGAAGTCGATCGATACGCGTTTGATCCGCCGCCAGAAGTCACATCAGCTATTGTCCGTCTCACACCGCTGCCTGCCGGTACTTACGACATCGACGATGAAAAATTGCTATCGAAACTCGTTGCCACAGCTTTCAGTCAGCGCCGCAAGACGATTCGCAATTCGCTGCAGGGAGTTGTCACTGAAAACGAACTCGCGGACATAGGCATAGACTCCAGCCTGCGAGCCGAGGCCATTCCGATCAGCCTCTACGTCGCTCTCGCGAACAGCATCGCTCGACGCGCAAATGCAGCCCCCTGAGCACGACACGTTACGTTAGAATACGCACTGGCTGCCCAAACACCGAACCTTAATCGATGAACAATCCCAGCGGCAACATCCGCATTCAGGTCACGACAAATTACATTGACGAGCAATCCGAGCCCCATTTCCATCGATACGTATTCGCCTACACGATCACCATTACGAATGACGGCAACGAGCCGGCGCGCCTGATTAGTCGTCACTGGATCATCACCGATGCCAATGGCAAAGTTCAGGAGGTCATCGGTGATGGTGTCGTCGGCGAGCAGCCACATCTGAAACCGGGTGCGGTGTTTCGATATTCAAGTGCCGCCGTACTTGAGACACCTGTCGGATCGATGCAGGGCCTGTACCGGATGGAAGCCGACAACGGCGATAACTTTGACGCACCGATTGCGCCGTTTACGCTAGCGGTGCCGGGCATGCTGCACTAGGACAATCATGGCGGTGTACGCGATCGGCGATTTGCAGGGTTGCTACGACCCGTTTCGCAAACTGCTCGATAAAATAACATTCGATCCCGCGGAAGACACGCTCTGGCTGACCGGAGATCTCGTCAACCGTGGCCCCAAGTCATTAAAAACACTGCGTTTTGTGAAATCTCTGGGTGCTTCGGTAATCTCGGTGCTCGGCAACCACGACCTTCACTTCCTCGCCCTTGCCGCTGGCAAGATCCGCTCCGTACAGCGCTTTGACTCATTGCGAAAATTGCTTAAAGCACCCGACTGTAATGAACTCGTCGACTGGCTGCGGCATCGACCGCTCGCACATTACGACAG
>JADFKA010000213.1:3161-4068 GCA_022565135.1 Pseudomonadota bacterium | reverse complement strand
GGATGAAGGCGCTGCGCCGCTTGATCGTTTTGGGGGTGTAGGGGACGGAACCGAGGGGGTAACCGCCGTGGTAGACGATGTGTGGCATGATTTAGCTCCTTCGGGTGGTCTTGCGACCGAGCCCCGCGGTCGGCTCGATTGACAAGAGCCTGACAGGGCCGGTGATGCGTTGGAGTGCGATGGCAGCGACCCCTTGAAGGCCATCGTCTGGTATGGCGGATGGGACGATGGCGGGAAGGACCGTTCCGCCGACGGATATGCCGTATTGCGCCGTTGTGGATGTGGCCGATTTCGGTGATTTCGGGGCCGTGGGCGCGTGTTCGTCGGGGCCGGTAGGGTCGGGGCCATTGGTGCCATTTTGGGGCGTGTGGATACCCCGCATGGGCCGCACGGCCACCAACGCGTGAGATGGTTTGCCTCGGGCGCCGGGGCGGCGATACGCACAAATCAAATGGGGGGCGTTCGCAAATAATATATTTATTTGTAATTGCCCCCCATTTGATTCGCCCCCGTCCCGCCAGTCGTCCCGTGCCGCATTCGGCGACGGAAATATCTCTGGAAAGCACCTTCCAAGCTCCCGCCCAAAAGGCAGAACCACGGCCTCAAAAATCTCGGTTCCCGCAGTGATTCTGCCAATTTTCTCAACGGACCTGAGGATGGCTCGGCCGATACGGGAGTGGGGTCGAGGGAGAAACCGTGCCCACACGGCGGTGGCCGTGATCTCTGCCTCGATAGGAATGCAGGTGAGGAGATAGACGGACTTCGACTCAAGATTGTAAATCAGACGAATGCGATCGATTGCTTGCTCGATCTCACGCTCACGAATCTGGCGCAGGATACCGTCGACGCGCATCCGCACCAGCAGACGGTTCTCGAACGGCTCGATGTGGATGTCCGAGGCGCCGAG
>JADFKA010000213.1:0-3151 GCA_022565135.1 Pseudomonadota bacterium | reverse complement strand
GCAAGCATGCGCGCGTAGCCCAGACCCAGCAATAGGGGTTTTCGATCGTCCCAATACAGGGCACGCGCAAGGGCCTCGACGGCGCCGGGAGAGGGTTGCTCCCGCCCGATGATGATGGCAGCGTCGCAGTCCTCGAAGGTGTTGAGGCCACGGAAGGCACAAAAGTGTGTCATGCGGATGCGATCAGCGTCGATGTAGGGCTGTAGAGGGCCTTCGAGCACCGCGGATACGCGCAACTGAGCGACCACAAAAATGCGAGAATGATGCTGAAGGCGAGCGGTGACGAACTGCAGGATGTCTCGCCGGAGCTTCGCAGCCTCCTCCGGGCGGAGGGGGTTTCCGAAGGCATCCTCGCCAGTGATGCTTTGGCGCGAGAATGACTTTCGCCGGACCTGATAGATTTTCGCGTTGCGGCACGCGTTTACGGTGTGCGTCTCGAATTTACCCCCCCAGATGCGAGAATTGATGTCTGAGTCGGCCGACGCGTCTAGCAGCATCACTGGGATTTGCTGCTCCGGTGAGCGACGGAAGTATATGCCTATCTGATGCTTGGTGTTCGGGCTCTCGCAGTCTGGGAAGCTGACGGAATGCGAAATCGCCCGATCAATCTCGATCTCTCGCGACAGCTGGTTTACCAGGTCGCTGGTAGCCACCCAAGGCTGAAGCTTCCGAAAATTCGGAGAGGACGTTTTGACGAGACGATTGGCTTCAGCCTGAATCTGATTGGTCAGCCAAGACTTGGCCGCTTTGAAATGATTGCGCTGCGTGAGACCCATACCTCGCAAAGTCTTTAAGAGGGGAGCGCCTGCACCGAGAGCTGCGGCAATTGACTGGAGAATGTGTTGGGTTTCCTTGGGTGCGCCTTTCGCAATCCGCTGAAGGTCCGTGAGCTGCAGTTTGGATTTTTGGACAAACTGTTGCCAACACGACTCGTCGATGATCTTCAAGTCGGGCGGCGGCAGGAACCTTGGCCAACTCGCCATATACGCGTGTGATAACACGAAGATCAGAGGCTGATCCGGTGGCGCGGACAAACCGCCCAGGGCGAGTCTTTGCATCTGATAATTGCACTCACCGAAGTGAGGGCACACGCGACCATCTTCGGCGTCCGGATTGCCGCAGAGGACGGATTGAACGCTGAACCCTGCAGAGGCGATCTCGCGTGAAAGCTCATCGATGTCGTCAATATCCACGATATGACGCTCGGCGATCACTTCGAGCGCGAACTCATCATCGTCAAGCTCAAGCTCGCAACGGGCGGTCATGTGAAGGCGCTCACACTGGCGAAAAAATATGGCGCCGAAATACTCGATGATGCTCAGGTCAGTTTTACTATTCAGTTGACGGGGCGCGTCAAGGAGATCGACGAGTTCATTGCTGCGGCACGTGGTATCGGCGAACTCTCGGCTGTTGCACGCAGCGGCAGTGTCGCCGTATCGAAAGGAGAGGTGACGCTGTCGTCATTTGACGTTCACCATCATCTCTCTGCCTGATTGATGTCCGGGTTCGATCTACAAGACTATCGCCGGCTCGTTATCAAGGTCGGTTCATCGCTATTGATTGGCGACGACGGCAAAGTTCATCGTGACTGGTTGGGCGGGCTGGCCGATGACATCGCGCAGCTTGTAGCGCAGGGACATGAGATTCTCATTGTCTCATCCGGTGCAATAGCGATAGGCAGCGCAGTACTCGACATCAATATACGTCGCTCCAGGCTCGAAGACCTGCAAGCGGCGGCCGCGGCAGGGCAGGTGCAGCTCGTGCATGCGTACCAGGAGGCGCTCGCGAAACACACGATTACGGTTGCGCAAATTCTGCTGACGCTGGAAGACACCGAGAATCGCCGCCGTTTTCTGAATGCGCGGGGCACGCTCACGCGCCTGCTCAGTCATTCAGTGGTACCGATCATTAACGAAAACGATACGGTCGCGACCGAAGAAATCCGGTACGGAGACAACGATCGCCTTGCGGCGCGAGTGGCGCAGCTCGTGATGGCCGACGCGTTGATTCTGTTATCCGACGTCGATGGCTTCTACACCGCAGACCCAGGCATAGACGATACGGCTGAGCACATTGCGGAGGTGCGCACTATCACGGACGATGTGGTACGCATGGCCGGTGCAACACAATCAGACTTTGGCAGCGGTGGCATGGCCACGAAAGTACAGGCGGCGCGCATTGCGACGCATGCAGGCTGTTCGACGGTGATTGCCAGCGGAGTGATAGACAGACCGCTTGCGGCCCTTGCGTCCGGCGGCAAGTGCACATTATTTCGCGCCACAGGGTCGCCGGCCGCAGCACGCAAACAATGGCTTGCCGGCGTGCTTGAGGTTTGCGGTGAGCTCAGGCTGGACGACGGTGCGGTGCGGGCGTTGCAGGATAATAACAGTCTGTTGCCGGTAGGCGTTGTCGAAGTTGTCGGCAACTTCCACCGTGGCGATGTGGTTACGTTGGTGAACGGTAAGGGTGAAGAGCTGGGTCGCGGCCTGACCGAGTACTCCAGTGACGACGCGCAGCGCCTGCTCGGGTGCCGGTCCGACCAGATCGAGGAGCGGCTCGGTTACCGCGGCCGCACCGTTCTGGTTCATCGGGACGAACTGGTGATATTTGACAATGAATCCAACTGAAAAAGTGACCGCGTCGATCGCTGCGATGATGGATGCCATCGGCGTGTCAGCTCGCCGCGCTGCGGCGGGGCTCGCGTTGTCGGGTAATGATGACCGCAATCGCGCATTGCTGGCAGCGGCCGCAGCGATTCGCGTTGCCAGCGCCGACATCCTTGCAGCTAACGAGGTCGATTTGCGTGAAGCCAAGGAAAAAGGGCTTCGCGGCGCCATGCTCGATCGCCTGATGCTGGATGCGGACCGTATCGAGGCAATGGCGACCGGCATCGAAACCGTGGCCGATCTGCCGAATCCGATCAGTAAAGTCATTGCTGAGTGGGACCGACCGAATGGCCTGAAATTTCAGCGCGTTACGGTGCCACTCGGCGTCATTGGCATCATTTACGAAAGTCGCCCGAACGTTACGGCCGATGCTGCAGTTCTTTGCCTGAAAGCGGGCAATGCTTCGATTCTTCGGGGCGGGTCCGAGAGCGTTCGCTCAAATAGTGCGATCTTCGCATGTCTGCGTGATGGCCTGGCCGTCGCCG
>JADFKA010000212.1 GCA_022565135.1 Pseudomonadota bacterium | reverse complement strand
CCGCTCGTATCTGTTTCTCGCGGCTGGGCTCGTTGTTGTCGCAACCGTTCTCGATCTCGGATTCGATTATCTACGGTCACAGCAGGCGCCCGAGGAGGAACTGTGGCTTGCATCGACGTTTGATCTGATTGAGTCGGAACTCGCCGTAGTGCCTGAAAGCGAACGCCAGCGGCGGGCGCGTGAGCTTGGCGAGAAGATCGGTATGGGCGTGCAGATTCTACGGACAGATGACGTCCACGCGGTGGTCGATGCACAAGACGCTATTCCAACACTCGTCGATTCTGCAGGCAATATTTCACATCTTCGTGATGCACCAACGCTGAATGCGATTATCCGGCTTGGTCCGGTTGCGCAGCAGCGCGACAGCCTTGTTATTCGTTTACTGCCGCCATTGTTCTATCTGTCGATTTTCGTTGTCGTCGGCCTCTGGTTGCGGCCGTTCTTTAGAGACATCAATCTGATCTCGAGCGGCGCGGACAGGTTCGCGGCCGACTATCGCAAGCCGCTCTCGACGGCAAAGGCCACGACGAAACTCACCAGCCTGGCGAGCAATCTTGACGACATGTCCGCTCGCATCAGCGGTCTCATTCAGAGTCAAAAAGAGCTGATCGCGGCACTGTCGCACGAGATGCGTACGCCGCTTGCGCGCATTCGCTTCGCTCTTGCCGTAATGGACAACGATGGCGGCGAGGACCTCGGTGAGCGCATAAAAGCACTGCACCTGGACGTTCAGGAAATCGACGACCTGATTGCTACGATACTGAATTTTGCACGCCTCGACCATCCGGATCTGCAAATGAACTGGCAAGACGTTGCAATTACGCCGTGGCTTGCCGAAGCGCAAGACAGAGTTCAGGTGTCGAATGCAGTGACGATCCAGACCGACGTTGCATCGACGGCGGCCAGGATGGATCCGCGGCTCATGAGCCTCGCGCTCAGTAATCTGCTCGTCAATGCGTGCCGGTATGCGAAGCGAGAAGTTCGCTGCACAATATCCGAGAAGATCCCCAATTATGAGATTCGCGTCGAGGATGACGGCGAAGGCATTCCGGAAGCGGAGCGCGAGTCCATATTCAAGGCGTTTGCGAGAATTGACGATAGTCGCAATCGAGAAACGGGAGGTTTTGGTCTCGGTCTGGCGATTGTTGCACGAATCGCCGCATTGCACGGGGGCAACGCCAGCGTGTGTGAATCCAGGGAACTTGGTGGCGCCTGTTTTGTTCTCACGTGGCCGCGACACGTCGAATAATCGAGCTATAGTTTTCTATGATCTAACTGCTTACGATTCAAGAGTTCAACAATGCAATTGACCCGACCAAAGTGTCTGACCCAACTATTTTGGATGGTCGGGGTACAACCGGCCTCTCGGTTGACAAGACGAACTGGATCAACATGCTGGATGCGCCGTTTTTGACCGAATCGCTGGACGATCGGCGGCGCAGCGCTGACTTTTTCCAGTAATTTTATCACCGTGTGCGTCTGAACCCGTTTTGACCAGATCTCTTGTAATATCAACTTTGAAAACGAAGACAAAGAGGCGGAAGCAGCAGACCTTGGCGCCTTGGAATTTTGGTTGTTTCTGGCAGCAATGGGATCGTTAATAACAGCATCGGCGATGCAACAGTCGCGAGTTTCGCGTGTATGCGCATAAGAGGCCTCCTGCTTGGGCTCGAGGGCCGCAGTAAAACGTATCAATAGGGCACGGATTCATGACGAAATATGGCAGCAAGGGAGTAACTGATTTGATTGGTGCTGTTCTGCTGATTTTCGCAGCAATATCAGTTCCGGGCTGTGAGCCGCAGGGTCCAAATATAGCGGGTCCTGTCGAACTACCGACGGCGGATGCATCGCAAGCGGGATTTGCGGTCGAGCGTCTGCAGCATCTGTCAGACACAATGGATCAATTGCTGCAGGACAATGGTGCACCGGGCGCAGTCGCACTCATTCTTCGCGACGTTCAGGTCGTTTACGAGCGCGCTTTTGGTCACCGGCTCATGAACAGGCAGTGACCACAGACACGATTTTTCGCATTTACTCAATGACCAAGCCGATAGTCAGCGTGGCCGTTATGATGCTGTGGGAAGATAGTGCATTTAAACTGGACGACCCAATTGGATTGTATCTTCCAGAATTCAATTCAGTGAGGGTTGCTGTCTACGACGAAACGCGGGGCGACATTGTCGAAACTGTGGCACCGAAGCGACCCATTACGATTCGCGATTTACTGCGGCATACGTCCGGAATGACCTACGACATTTTTGGTGCGATGACTCCCGTAAAACAACAATATCTGGACGCGAACCTTGCTCTCGATACATTCGACGGCGATTTACAGCAGTGGATGTATGACGTCAGGTTCCCCACTGCGTGGCAGCACAGTCCAACGTATTTGGATCTACACGCGTGTTCTAGCCTGGACTATTCATGAATAGTCCAGGCTGGGTTACACGCTTTTCATTTTATGCTCGCCGGAGCAGAACACGGTGCGATTACGTCCATGGTCCTTTGCGTAGTAAACGGCATTATCCGCGAGCTTGACCAGGTCCTCCGCATATTTGGTCGTCTCCGAGATAGTGGCAACACCTATGCTTAAGGAAATCTTACCTAGCGGCTGCTCCGCGGCGTGCGGAAAATCATGGCCAGCGATCAAAACGCGAATTTTCTCGGCCAGAGCGCAAGCTTGTTTCTTGTTTGTTTCCGCAGCAATAATAATGAACTCTTCACCACCCCATCTCGAGACCACATCCGATTCGCGCGATACGCTGGCCATCAACTTTCCGATTGTCTCCAGAATTACATCGCCCGCCTGGTGGCCATGAGTATCATTGTAGAACTTGAAGTTATCGACATCCATAAAAAGAATCGACAGCTCGCGTTGAAATCGCTGCGCTCGTGCAAACTCTTCAGACAGGCGTTCCTGCGTATGACGATGGTTAAATAAGCCTGTCAGACCGTCGCGGATCGCCATTTCTCTGAACTTCTTGTTCAGGTCGCCTAGTTCGACATTCTGTCTGCTCAGCGTACTGAGCAGATACTGTTGTTTGCGAATCGCTGTCAGGTTTGCGATCGCACGATTTGTTGTGTCCACGATGACGTCGAGGTCTTCGAACGGCTTGATTATGTAGTCGAAGGCACCGTTCTTTAAGGCTGCAACTGAGTTGTCGACTGACGCATGACTGGTCATGATGATGAACTGTGTATTTTCGTTTATTTCCTTTATTTTGGCGAGCAACTCGATGCCAGTCATATTCGGCATTCGTATATCGCTAAATACAATCTCATGCCAGGTCTGATTAAATTTTTCCAGCGCGTCCAGGCCATCTTCGGCCAGCGTGACAGTGTGACCAGCATCTTCGAGCAATTCTCCGACCAGGCTGCGAATCGTAATTTCATCGTCTGCAATAAGAATATTCATGATGCGGTTTCCAGGATCACTTCATCCATTGCCCCGGTGTCACGTCCGACATTCATTGGAAGTCGAATCTCGAATCGAGCGCCACCGCCGGGAGCCTTGGTGACACTGATCGCACCCTCGTGCTCCTGAATGATTCCATACGATACAGAGAGTCCCAGGCCCGTTCCCTCACCCGCCGCTTTCGTCGTAAAGAAAGGCTCGAATATATTGGCGGCGACTTCATCATCGATTCCCGGGCCCGTGTCATCTACGATGATCATTACGGACTCATTATCGATAACAGTTTGAATGCTGATAGTACCGCCATCCTCACCCATTGCATGTTGAGCATTAATTGCGAGATTCATCAGGACCTGTTGCAATTGATTGGCGTTGCCGAGAATAGGCGGAATGGATTCAGCGAGGTCCATAGTCACGCGGATATTGTTAAGCGACAATTGATGATCGACAATGCCTACGGATTTCTCGACCACGTCGTTAATTGAGATCTCGCTGAATTCACCTTTCTCTTGCCGTGAAAACTGCATCAGATTGCTAATAATATCGTTACAGCGCCTTGTTTCACTTTCGATGATATCAAGATGCGCCTTAACCGCATCCGGTTGCGAAAGCTTGCGTTTTGCCAACTGAGCGTATCCGAGCACTGCCGATAGTGGATT
>JADFKA010000211.1 GCA_022565135.1 Pseudomonadota bacterium | reverse complement strand
CGTACCGGCAATTAACAAGTGCGGCATGCGTGCAAGATCCGCGACAACCGAGTGACCGCCAATGTCTTTGCCAAGCGCAAGTGTCAGTGGCGACGCGAGTTCTTCATAGGCCTTGGACTTGAGGATTTCGCCAAGCGTCACCAGCTCGCGGTTCTCATTTGGAATTTCCAGACCAACATAGGACTTACCTGGAATGACCGCGACAACACGAACGCTCACAACAGACAATGATCTTGCAATGTCCTTGGCAAGGCCGGAAATCTGGCTGACTTTGACGCCGGGTGCAGGATCGAGCTCAAAGCGCGTAATGACAGGCCCCGGTGACACAGACTTGACCTCCACGTCCACGCCGAAATCCTTGAGCTTGAGCTCAACAAGCCGTGACATTGCTTCAAGTGACTCCGGCGAGAACCCTTTGAGCTGCTCCGGCGGATCATCAAGCAGCGAGAGCGGTGGCAATTCGCCAGCCGCCGGCGGGTCGAATAGCGGTACCTGTCGTTCACGCTCAGCCCGCACACTCGGCTCCAGGGACTGCAAGACCGGTTCAATGCGCGGGCGAGTGCGCCCTGCAATGCGTTTTTTCTCGACTTCGATTACGTCCTGGCGCTCAGCCAATCGTCGTCGGCCTTCGGCCTTGTCACGCAATTCCACGATTTTGAGGCGTGACCTTTCATAAGCGACGAGACACCAATGGCCAATGCGGTCCATAACGTCGAACCAGGAAATGCCAAGAAAGAGAGAGACCGACGCGACCCACAAAACAAATAATAAGGTACTGGCGCCGAGCAGTTTCATGACCCCTGCCAGCCAGGGACCGATAATCTGGCCAATAATGCCGCCCGCCGTTTCGTTGAAACCTGCAGATGAAAAGTGCAACGTCGACAATGCGCAACTCGTCACCAGCGTGCCGAAAAAACCTGCGCCGCGCAGCGTATAGTCGATGCGCTTAAAGAGCTGCCGGGTCTGTTGTTGCCGATACAACATCCAGCCCAGATAAAAAACCATAACAGTGAATAAATATGCGGGACGGCCAAAGAAGTTGAATAACAAGTCAGCAACAAGTGCGCCTACTTGTCCGATGCCGTTATTGACGTCGGAACTGCTCGTCGCCTGGCTGAAACCAGGATCTGTGACATCATAAGTAAAGAGCGCATACCAGAGAATGAGCGACAGCGCGCCGAACACGTAGAGTGCGCCCTCGCGCAGTGCTCGGTTCACCTGGACGGATAATTGTGATACCGATCTGCTGCTTTTCTTGGCTTGGATCATACTTAATGTGACTTAATAGATATCAACTATAATAACTTGATTTAAAAGTATATTCTATAACAAAACAAACCGGAATTTACAACGTCAATCACAGCACCTCCCAAGTACGGCACCTGACGGTCAGGCGTTTTCGCGTGAGGAAAGATACCGTTTTCCCTACACTGTCAAATGTTCTTGCCGCGGCAGACAATTGGCCCGCATCGACACCCTTGAAACTCCCGTTCAGGACCGCATCATCTGGGCTTGCGCGGGCAACTTCATCTGATGAATCAGGAATAAATTATACATGAGTGACTTGAGACATTGCCGGGTTGTGATTTTGGGATCGGGCCCGGCCGGTTATTCCGCGGCCGTGTACGCCGCGCGGGCCAATCTGAATCCTGTCATCATCGCCGGCATTGACCAAGGTGGCCAATTGATGACGACGACCGATGTAGATAATTGGCCTGGCGACATCGAAGGACTGCAGGGTCCGGAATTGATGGACAGAATGTTGCGCCATGCGCAACGATTCGATACCGACGTCATCAGCGATCATATTCATACCGCAGATCTTTCGCGGCGGCCATTTCGTCTTGACGGCGACTATGGCAGTTACACTTGTGACGCCCTGATCATCGCAACCGGCGCAACCGCATTGTATCTCGGTCTGCCATCAGAAGATGCTTTCAAAGGCCGCGGTGTTTCGGCCTGCGCGACCTGTGATGGATTTTTCTATCGCGACAAAGCAGTTGCGGTCATCGGCGGTGGCAACACCGCCGTCGAAGAAGCACTTTACCTCAGTAACATAGCGTCGAAGGTAACGCTCGTGCATCGTCGGGACGCGCTGCGTGCCGATAAAATCATGCAGGATCACCTGTTCGAAAAAACCAGGGACGGCAATATCGAGTTGCTGTGGGACCACGTTGTTGATGAAGTACTGGGAGATGACAGCGGCGTTACGGGCTTGCGTGTACGCAGCACGAAGGACGAAGCAAAGACCACGGATATTGATCTCGCCGGAATATTCATCGCGATCGGCCACAGCCCGAATACAGGACTGTTCGACACGCAACTCGACATGAAGAACGGCTATATCACAGTTAAGGCAGGGCTATCGGGCAACGCAACTGCCACTAGCCTGCGTGGCGTATTCGCCGCCGGAGATGTTGCCGACCAGGTATATCGGCAGGCCGTCACTTCTGCAGGTGCAGGCTGCATGGCTGCGCTTGATGCCGAGAAGTACCTCGACGCACTTGAGAAAAGCGACGGGCACATCGTCAATACTGGCGACGTTGCCGCATGATGTTACGGTGTCTCGATGACGGTCACCGTAAACGATGCCATTGCCGATATTGCCGCCGATGCATGGAATCGGCTCGTCGGCAACGATAATCCGGTCGTCAGCCACGAATTTCTGTTGGCTGCGGAACAAAGCGGCGCCGTTTCGCCGCAGACGGGCTGGACACCACGCCACCTCACATTAAGCCGCAATGGCGAGCTTATCGGCGCAATTCCACTGTATGAGAAAAGCCATTCCTGGGGCGAATTTGTATTCGACTGGTCCTGGGCACACGCCTACGATCGCGCCGGCCTGCACTACTATCCCAAGCTCGTCTCCGCGGTGCCATTTACGCCGGCATCGAGTCCGCGCCTGTTGTTGCGTGACCGAAACGATCATGCAACAGCCGCCGCACTACTCGAAGCGGCAATTTCCCTGGCCATCGATACCGACTGTTCTTCGCTGCACGTTCTGTTCCCCGACGCCGGCGACCTGCCGTTTTTGCGCACCGCCGGACTGCGACTTCGCAAGGATTGCCAGTTTCACTGGCATAACCACAATTACGACAGTTTCGAGGAGTTTCTGCGGACATTCAGCGCCAAAAAACGCAAAAAGGTACGACAGGATCGTCGTCGGGTGATGGAGGCTGGCATCGTGTTTCGGCGTCTGCGCGGTCGCGATCTCGAGCCCGACATATGGCGCACAGTGTATAGGCTGATCAGCATTACGTTCATGCGCCGGGGTTCACTGCCCTACTTCGGCCTCGAATTCTTTACGACGATCGGCGCAACGATGCCGGACAACATCCTGGTTATTCTCGCTGAATACCGCAATGAGCCCATCGCGGCAGCCATATTCTTCGAAAGTGACCGGGTACTTTACGGTCGGTACTGGGGCAGCGACGGTCAATATGATGCCCTGCATTTCGAGACCTGCTATTACCAGGGCATCGAGTATTGCATCGAGTCCGGCAAAAAGACGTTTGAGCCAGGCACACAAGGCGAGCACAAAATCAGCCGCGGCTTCGTTCCAGTCGAGACCTGGTCGGCCCATTGGCTCAGACAGCCTGAGTTTTTTTCGGCGATCGGCGACTACCTGGACGAAGAAAGTCGGCATATCGACCGTTATATGGACGCTGTGGGCGATCACAGCCCCTACCGCGATGACTCGGGCCGGAATCAAAGGTGAACACGAACAGGATTGCGTGGCTTAGCTCGACTGATTCATCGGATGCGTTCCCGGATATCGAGAATGCACTGGTAGAACCAGACGGCCTGCTCGCCGCTGGCGGTGACCTGAGCAGTGAGCGTCTGCTGACCGCCTATCGCGCGGGAATTTTTCCCTGGTACGACCAAGGGCAACCAATACTTTGGTGGTCGCCGGATCCTCGCTGCATTCTTCGCCCTGCGGATCTGCATGTTGCAAGACGCCTGCGGCAATATGTCAGCCGCTCAACACTGATGCTGCGATTCAACCACGCGTTTGGCGACGTCATTCGAGCCTGCGCCGGCGAGCGCAAATCGGAGCAGGGAACATGGATTACGGCTGAAATGATCACA
>JADFKA010000210.1 GCA_022565135.1 Pseudomonadota bacterium | reverse complement strand
TGCCTTGGCCTCACCATCGCACTTCGCGGGTCACTTTGCGGACCGATGCAGCCATTTATGTGGAGTATCATGGCTGAAATCTGAACCCAGGTTGATTAAATACATGGTTATTACATAGGACACCGCAATGGAACTCTCCGTAGATATCAGTAAATATCCATTAGCCGACGACTATATTCCGGCGATCAAAGATTTTATTGAACGGTTGCACGCCATAGAAGGATTGAGTGTGGTGGTGAACACAATGAGTACACAAGTATTTGGTGATTACGACCTTGTGATGGATTCATTAAAGGAAGAAATCCGTCGTTCCTACGAACAGTTTGGCAAAGCGATCTTTGTGTGTAAGTTTATTGGCGCAAATCTTGATCCGGCGCTAAACCCTCACCATTAGATGGGAGTAATAAAACGATGATGTCCGCTTATTGGTTCCCCCTGTAAAGCGGCCATATTGCCTTTGTTTCGGCAGCGGTAAAATAGCCGCTCGCTAGCTCAATGTCAGCCCGGATACATCAACGATATATTGCTGCCGGCTGCCCTCGTGCACTGAATCAATGCTGATGTAGCGGTTATCCGGGCTGAAGCGCGGATGCAGGTCACAGCGATTGTGCTTGCCCAGATCGGGTGGCGTGAAAAACTCGCCGATGTTGTAACTCACGTGGTTGTCAGTATCAAACAGCAGCAACGATCGCACATTCGTCTTCGCATCGGGATAGGTATCGGACAGAATCCAGCGGCCGTCGCGAGAATAGGTCATGTGGCCGTTTTCGACCAGCGTGTCTTCGCCGACGATTTCAACGCGAGCATCGCGGTCATTGTAAAGGTGATAGTGAATCGCACCGTCGTGCGGCGTCCATGCAATGATCGACTGCGAGTCTTTCCATGCCGGGTGGGAAATCTGGTACTCGGACTTTTCATAGTCGAAAGTACCGGCAGCATGCGCGTCAAAATCGACCTGCAGCTGCGGCAGCGGATGATCTGTGCACTCCAGCAACCTGAGATCGCCGCCATCTGAGTTGACCGTAAACAGCCGGTGCAGGAAACAGGTTTCGTCTTCGACGCGCTCGGTCCAGCGATGGATGAAAAGGAATCGTAACGAATCAGGCGTTATCTCGAGATGCGTCACCCAGTGGATCGCATTGTCCATCGAGGCGACCGGCCGGAACTCCCGCAGTTGCCGTAGCGAAAGTATTAACCGCGCCGCGCCGCTCGCAAGATCCATGCGATAGATGCCATCGTTGTCGGGTGCGTTGTCGAGCACGGCTTGCTGCTGACTCGTGTGGTAGCCAATCGTCTTGTGCGTCACCTGGAATCGTGAGTAGTCAACGCTCAGCGCGAATTGAGCGTTGGGCGCAACGACGTACACCGGCATCGGCAATGTCCGTTCCCGACCGGTTGCGAAATCGTGAATTCTGGCTTGAAATCCGGGGTAAATGCCCTCCCGGGTATCGCTGCGTACGTTGTAGATGATCTCAGTCGCTGCTTTCGTCTCGAGCCACTGCAGTTGACAGCCCATTTGCCAGTTCCACGTCGTCGTCGTGCCGATCTTGATGAAACGATCGCTGTCGTGTGTATCAAAGTACCCGACCTCGGCAACTTCGCTGCCCGTCAGGTCCGCTGTCATCATCGGCACGCGATTGGACAACAGGTATCGCCCGCTGCGATCCCAGGTGCTCTTGTTGTAGTAACCGAAAAAGTGGTGCGGACTACCATTGCCAACCAACCGTATGGGACAGACCTGATCGACCGGCCTGCTCACGAGTCGAGGACCCTGGAATGCCCGCGGTGCTGGACGATGCCCTGGTAAAGTGCGATTACACAAAGACAAACGATGACCAGTGAGATTGGCCGGCTGACGAGTTGCCAGGCGAACGCAGCAACATCACCTTGCACGAGGGCGAGGGAACGCTCCAGCTCGCTTTCGGCAAGCGTCCCCAGCACCAGGCCCAGCACCAGCGGTGCCCGAGGCGCCGCGAATACCTTGCAGGCGAAGCCGATCGCGCCTAGCGCCAGCATGACGAAAATATCGTCGACCGAACCGCGAATCGAATACGTGCCGATGATTGACAGCAGCAGGATTACCGGCGCCAGTATTGCCGACGGCACCTCGATGACTTTGGCGCAGTATTTCGCAAACAGCAGACCGATCGGCACGAGCAACAGATTCGAGATGACCAGGCTCAGGATGAAACCAAATGACACCTTGGCATTCGTCGTAAACAGTTCCGCACCAGGTTGCAGGCCATGAATCATGAGTCCGCCGAGCATGACGGCCGTTACGGGGTTGCCCGGGATTCCCAAAGTCATGAGCGGTACAAGTGATCCGCCGGTAACGGCACTGTTGGATGTCTCGCTTGCGATGACTCCCTCTGCCGATCCTTTGCCAAACTTCTCCGGCGACCGCGACGACCTTTTTGCGGCATCGTAGGCGATGAACCCGGCCACGCTGGATCCCACGCCGGGTACGATGCCAACCAGCGTTCCAATCACGCTCGACCTGACAAGGTTGACCTTATGACGAAATAATTCAGGCAGGTAGCTGTAGGGCGATCGCTGCTCCAGCTTTGCTGCCTTGTGTTTGATCGATCCTCGTTTCGCGATCATGTCGATAACTTCCGGGATCGAGTACAGCCCGATTAACGCCGCGACCAGCGGAATGCCATCGAAAAGTGCGGGTGCACCGAAACTGAATCGCATCGAACCTGTGAGCGGATGATAGCCAACCGTGCTGATCAGCAAACCCGCGGCTCCCGCAATCAGCCCTTTCTCCATAGCCCCCGCAGACAACGACGCGATTACCGTGATGCCAAAAATCGCGAGAATGAAAAATTCGGGTGGACCAAAGTAAAGAGAAAGCCGCGCCAGTAACGGGCCAAGGAACAGCAACGCCGCGACACTGACGAGCCCGCCAATCGACGAGCCGAAAGTCGCGAGCGCAAGCGCCCGTGTCGACTGCCCGTTCTTGCTCATCGGATGGCCATCAAGCAGGGTCGCCACGGCCGCCGGTGTGCCGGGTATGTTCAGAAGGATTGCAGTGATTGCGCCGCTGTAGGTTGACGCAACGTAAATGCCACCGAGCATCGCCAGGCCAACCTGCGGCGGCATCGAAAACGTAACCGGAATCAACAGCGCAACGCCAAGTGTACTCGTCAGGCCAGGCAGCACACCGATTAATATTCCACCAAGAACACCGATGACGATCGCGCCGATCATAACCGGGTCCGCAAGTGCGCTAAGGCCGATGAGCAGCTGGTCCGTCATTCAGAACCACAATCCTGGTGGCCTGCTGACGTCCAACATTACGAAGAACAGCAGCTTTATGAGCAGCATCGCCACTGTGGCGACGCAAGCAATGACGATCGGGTTTCTCTGGCCGAGCACATACATCATCACGACGAGAAACAGAAAATTTGCAAATTCGAAGCTGACGAACTGAATCGACAACGCGTACAGAATGGCCGCCGCAAAAACGATGCCTGCCGCCCTCGCCTGCGCTGCCTGCCCGTCGAACATGTCGACGTCGCCTGTGGTCTTGAGGCTGCGAACCAGTAAGAATAGCGCCATCAGTCCGAGGAAGACCGTTAATACGCGAGGAAACCACGATGAATCGGACGGGTAATGGAACGCTACCCAGCCGGCCGTGACTGACACCAGGAGTACCAGCATTGATAAAACGATATCCCGATGCAGTGTACGCACCGCCTATGTCTCCGGCTCATCAATCAATAGCCTGACATACTCGTCCAGCAGTACATCCGTCTCTGCCAGGTACTGACGAAACTCATCAGCGTTCATGAAAAACAGTGGCAGTTGAACCTGGTCTGCATGCGCAATGAAGGCTTCGTCAACGACAAGTTTTGCGAACGCATCGGCAAGCACCTGCTGACGTTGCGGCGGCATGCCTTTGGGCATTACTACGCCGCGCACGGCGGCGCCAATATCCGGGACCGCAATGCCCGACGCTTCCAGAATGGTCGGCGCATCGGGCAGGTATGCGTAACGATCAGGCGCAAACACGGCGAGCACGCGAATATCACCGCGCCGCACGAATCGGGTAACAGAACTGGCGGATGGCACGGCCACCTCGACCTGGTT
>JADFKA010000209.1 GCA_022565135.1 Pseudomonadota bacterium | reverse complement strand
GACCTGGTCGAACAGCGGTGTAATTGGCATTACGCCGGCATTTGGATAGCGGTGCGTCGTCGGGCGAAATCCGCAAATTCCACACAGTGCTGCAGGAACCCGTATCGAGCCCTGAGTATCCTCGGCGATACCGAGCGGCGCCATGCGAGCCGCGATCGCCACCGCCGTACCGCCCGAGCTGCCACCTGGAATACGGTCGGTGTCATAGGGATTGTGAACGGCTCCGTACGCAGTGTTGTTACTGGTCCAACCGAATGAGAGTTCATGAATATTCGTCTTGTCCATGACGAAAGCGCCAGCTTGTTTAAGCACGCGCACGAGCTGCGCGTCCTGAGATGGTCTGAAATCCCGCAGCGCCGGCGTGCCACCGGTTGTCGGGTAATCTATCGTGTTGACGCTGTCCTTCACCGGTATCGGCAGACCATGCAACGGCCCGAGTTCGGCTCCCGTGGCACGCTTCACGTCGGCGTCCCGGGCCGCCGCCATCACTTTCTCCGGCGCAAGGGAAATGAAGGCATTGAGGTGGCTGAACTCCCGGCATTGTTCTAACAGCGCAGATGCGTAGGCCTCGGATGTCAGTTCGCCCTTGCGCATTGCAGCGACAGCATCAGCTGCAGAAAGATCGAGTAATGAGCCGGTCGAATCCGCAGAATTCACGTTGTCCATCGTTTCTCCACAGGCAATCAGGCTGGTTGACACAGCCGCGCCCCAAGCGAGGACCTGGCGACGTGATGTCTTGGGCATGTTTATCTGGTGTGAATAAATTGCATGATCCCCTCCGGCAGCGTCGACATCTTGATCGGGCAAAGTGTTGTTTCGACGGTTACGGCCACTCATTATCCTAGCACCTGACTGGCCGCTAGACGGTTTTCACCGCAGGTCGAAAATCATCAGATAATCCTCGTATGATCATCAGGTAATCATCATGCTCTACAAAGCCGGTCCCGGCAGACTTGGGATCAACAGCCAGCCTATACGGCTTTGGCTGAGGGAGGATGTCATGAAATATTCAACCATCATTACCGCTGTTGTAACCGCACTAGTATTGAGCGCCTGTGGTGGCACCAAAGTGCTCAAAGATTCGCAGCCGCTACAGGCCACTAAGTCGCTCGCAGCCGCATCCGATCAGCGAGTCACGGCGATACTCGACTGGGTCATCGTCCGCGATGGTCCGGGAACCTGGGCCAAGAATGCTGACTGGGATGAATACCTGCTAAGAGTCAGCAACTCGTCTGATCAGCCGATACAGATAACAGGACTGATTGTCATCGATTCGCTCGATACGCGGATTGAACCGGCGCCCGGGCGCAAGCATCTTGTCAAAGGCAGCAAGCTGACTGCCCGGCGGTACAAAGATTCTGGGATCAAGGTAAAAGCAGGCCGGGGTACAGGGACGATGCTCGTGGCCGGTGCTGCAGTGACCGCGGTTGGAGTCGGCGCAGCATATTCTGCGGTATTAATGGGGGGCTTTGGTACTGCGGGTGCGGGTGCTGGCGCGGCCGGTGGCCTGCTGTTGCTGGGTCCGGCGCTCGTCGTCGGTGGCGTTGTGCGTGGCGTCCGCAACAGTGCCGTCAATAAAGAGATCGTGCAGCGGCAGACACCATTGCCGCTGCAAATATCCGCGGGTGAGCAACTGGCGCTCGATATCTTTTTCCCACTGGCGCCGTCACCTCGATTGGTCGAAATAATTTATACCGATGCCAATGGCGAACATCGACTCGGTATTGACACCAGCGCAGCGCTGCATGGCCTGCACATGGACGCGTCAAAAAAGTAGGACTTTGAAATAGATCTCTGTGCGCGTAGCCTGAGAATGGTTTGCTCATGAGCCGATTTTGCGCATCAAATAGAGTTTACGTCTGCACTAAGCAGTTAGGAATTCGACTGTTTGGCCGGAATCAGTCACCTAGTCGAGGCCAGCCTGGGCTTCAAACCAAAGCTGGAACAGCCTGGCTTTCTTCGCCGGTGGCAGCGCGGAGGTGAACACGCCCCGCGCAAATGCTCCGACCGGGTCATCGATGCCCGTCCCAACGACCTTGTCCGGGTCGATCAGATCCACCGTGTTGGCGTTGCCGTGCCCGTACCCGTACTCGTTGAATAGTGCCACGCCGCTCGCGGGGTCCAGCATGGCATTGATGTAATCGTAGGCTTGATCCTCCGAACCTGCACCATTGGCGCTGAGGGAAAGTCCACACATGAAAGGCATCAAAGGTTCGACTACGACGATGGGTATGCCTTGCTCTTTCATCCTGCGCGAGGCACTGCCGTAGACGAAGGAGAGGCCGACATCGCCAGCAACCCAGGCCTGCTCGAGCTGCGTACCGTCGGACCAAATGAAGCGCGCGTTTTCGAGCATCTTCGTGAAGATTTCGGGCGCCGCGTCCATTTCCGCCTCGGTCGGGTCCAGCGGATCTGCCCAGCCGGCAATGATCGCGGTAATCAAAAAATTGGCGCGGGTATCTGAGGTGAGAGCAGTTTTACCCTTGAAACGCGGGTCAATGAAGATATCGAAGGTCGCATTCTCAACCTCGATGGTCTCGGGATTGTAGGCGACTGTCGAATATCCCCAGTCCCAGGGAGCGATCCAGTATTGACCGTCGACCTGGACGTCCTTCACATCCAGCAAAGTGGGAGTGATGTCGCCCCAGCGTGGAATTCGGTCGATATCAAGCGGTTTGATCAGCCCTCCGTCCCGAGCAGCGGCGATTTGGCCGGCGCATAGGTGCACCAGGTCGACCCGGTATCCGTTGCGCATCCGCTGCAGGGCATCCTCTTCCTCAGCAAAAAACGAGTATGCCGGTTGCCCGCCGTACTTGGCGTTGTACTCTGGATGGTATTCGACCTGTTGGTAGCCGTTCCATTCCAGTAGCAACAAGTCGACTTGATTGTCGTCATCCCCCTGACATGACATGAGCACGCTGGCTACCAGGCCGATACAGACCAGGGCCGAACCCTTGATTATGCGGCGGCGCGTCAGCATTTCGCGATCCTCACCACCTGATTTGCCATTCATATGGCTGCCTAAACTCGATTTCGCCCAAGGCGTCGGTATCAGAAATATTATTCTCAATTTTCGATAGAACCCCAACCATAATTCGCGAGCAGGATCGGAGCATAATCTCACGATCACGAACGACCACAATGTGGTCTTGTAACGGTTTCACGAACACCTGCCTTTGGCGCGATTACGCGCTGGGGAGGTATGACATGAGCCGAAGAAAAGGTTACAACGCTGAGTTTAAGCGCGAGGCATTGACGCATGCAAATGCAGGACGCGTCCACATACGGGCATTCATTCTTTTGAACATGCAGCCATGGCGATGGGTTCTGTTGCAGCTAACGACCATTGCGCGCGAACGGCGGAGAATTCTGGATCATTCCTAGTGACATACTGCCCGCCGGGCATTAGATTGGCTTGCAACGGCCACGTAGGAAACGCCAATCGACGTCTCTACAATAGCGATATCTGCATTGAACTCGGCTCGAACATCGAATCATTTCCTGGCGTTATCGTTGCTAGTGGTCGGCATTGCCAATGCACAAGAAGGCAAAATTGACGCTGCAATTCCCGAACACGCGGTGCTAGAAAGCGCCAACGCCGTCATCGGCAAGATTATTCTCGAAAAGCGCAATATCTTCGACCTGTCGGACGCCGAGGAAGACAAGTGGCTGTATCGCTGGGCAAACCGGCTGCATATCGTTACCCGTGACAATGTCATCACCGACCAGCTGTTATTTGACTCCGGCGACAAGTTCTCGGGCCGGCTGCTCGAGGAATCCGCACGCATCCTGCGCCGCAATCGTTTCCTGATCGAAGCTGAATTGAAACCGGTTCGTTACGAGAATGGCGTTGTCGACGTGAAGGTGACGACCCAGGACGTTTGGACACTGACCCCGGATGTCTCGATATCACGCAGCGGCGGCGCAAATCGCCTCGGTTTCGGCATCGAGGAAACTAACTTCTTCGGCCGCGGGCAGCTCCTGCGGGTCATGTACATAGACGGTGTTGATCGGACAACCACGCGTTTCGACTTCGAAGATACCAACCTTGGCCGCAGTCGGTGGTCGGCGTTTTTGCGTGTCGCTGACAACTCGGATG
>JADFKA010000208.1 GCA_022565135.1 Pseudomonadota bacterium | reverse complement strand
CAATCGCTGCAAAAGCCGAACCAGGAGCGAACATACTCTGCATGCTGCCTGACACTGGGGAACGCTATTTGAGCACGATATTATTCGATGACATCCCCGCAGACATGACCGAGGATGAACAGGAAATTTCCCACTCCACTCCAAATTACCGCTTCGATTCTGCGCCACCGCCTCCGCCTACGGACGGTGATCCCAAAGCGGTCAAGGCGTTACCCGAAGCGCTGGAGTTCTTGGAAAGCGCGACCCATGATGCCGATAACCCTGTCGTCATTTTTTCGACGGAATGGTGTGAATTCTGCTTGTCCGTGCGCAAGATGTTCGCCGAGTACGAAATACCTTATCGCGCAATCGAGCTCGATTCCGTCGAGTACCAGGTAGATAACAAGGGCGGTAAAATCAGGAAAGCCATCGAACAGCGCACCGGTGCCAAAACCATTCCGCAGATATACATTGGCGGTATTCACCTGGGCGGCGCAACGGAGATGTTCGACGCCTGCAAGGATGGCAGCCTTGCAAAAATGCTTGAGGAAAACGGTGTCAGCTGGAATCGGTCAGCGGACACCGATCCGTATACGTTCCTGCCAGGCTGGCTGCACGCGCGGTAACAGATCTCTTGTTTGAGCCTGCTGTTGGAAACTGCTCCCGTCAAGCGGGATCGAGACATGCGGGATCGAGACATGCGGGCGATACAAGCTATATCAGCACCGCAGGCGCCATATTCCTCTCCCGCATGTCTCGATCCCGCTTGACGGGAGCTCGCTGCGCTGCGCTTTACTTCGGTCGAAGAACATCCCGCCCACGGTGCTCTGCACCTGCTTGGCGGTCTCCAACAGCGGCTCCAATGCTAATCGTCAAAGAAGTACATGCCAAGCGTCTCGGCGACGCATGCCGGCTTGCGTTCCCCCTCCACCTCGATTTTGACTTCGCACGTCAACAGCAATGCACCGGCACGCCGACGTGCCTGTAGCACTTTTGCGCGTGCACGAACGCGTGCGCCCGCAGGCACAGGCGTGTAAAAACGAACTTTGTTCATGCCGAAGTTGATCGCACGAGCCAGATTATCGACCCGGACGAATTTTGCAGTCAACGCCGGGATCAACGCCAGCGTCAGGTAGCCGTGAGCGATCGTCTTGCCGTCCGGCAAGTCCCTGGCTGCACGTTCGGTGTCCACGTGGATCCACTGGTAGTCAGCAGTTGCTTCTGCGAACTGGTCAATACGAGTTTGGTCGATGACGACCCAGTCCGATAAACCGACCTCTTCGCCCTCCAGCGCTTTTGCATCTTCAACGCAACTGATAACCCGCATTATGCTGTCCTTCTTATTCGCGGTTGCAGTGGCCGGCAATGGGCACCACCGGTGTGCTAGAAATACACAGAAGCAAAGCTGGCCGCAAGTGTTCTTTGTCTATTTATCGTTAGAATGGCGGGATTGTGACTGATGCAACAAGCAATCGCGTATTCGCCGTGGTCCTGGCAGCAGGGTCGGCGTCCCGGTTTGGCTGCACCAAACAATTGGCTGAGTTCAAAAACGTCGCACTGGTGCGACTCGCGACCGAGACAGCCTTTGCGGCCTGCGCTGGCAACACAGCACTTGTCGTCGGCCATGATTGGCAAGCCGTCGTCGCGGCCTGTGAGCCAATCCGCGGATTCCTGCTCGTCAACGACCAGCATCGAACCGGCATCGGTTCCTCAATCTCCCTGGCCGTGTGCGCGCTGCAACATGCGGCCCGTGCCTGCATCGTTATGCTCGCCGACCAACCGTTGATCACCGCGGAGCATGTGCGCTCGCTGGTCGAGACCTGGTCCGGGGCTGATAACGAAATTGTCGCGACGGCGTATGCCGGCACGCTTGGGCCACCGGTTCTGTTCCCACCTGCCTGCTACGGCGATCTCACGGCGCTTGCCGGCGACAGCGGCGGCCGACATCTTTTCGATGACGATCGATTCACGGTCAAGCACGTATTATTTGAAGATGCGGCGCTCGACATCGACACACCTGACGATTTAGACAATTTGTAGGAACCGTAATACTGGGACTCGGGTGTCCTACCTGAGCGCATGGGGTATTAAGTGAAGGGAGGGCACCCGAGACTGGGTATTGCCGTCTAACAGCGGATTCCTACGTAGCGGCAGCGCAGCGCTCGCAATTGACCCAGCCCGAGTGGCCATCGACGTAGTGCTCTTTCTTCCAGATTGGCAACCGCACCTTGAGCTGATCGATGATGTAGCGGCAGGCACGAAAAGCTTCGTCACGATGCGGGGCTGCTACGCCGACCCAGACCGCACAGTCACCGATCTCGAGCATACCGGTGCGATGTGCGCAATGTGCCGTCTGACACAGGAACTGCCGCTTGGCTTCGGCAAGAATTTCCTCGCCTTCCGTCAGAGCCAGCGGCTCGTATGCCTCGTACTCGAGCCGCAAGACCGTTTGTCCATCATTTTCGTTGCGCACCCAACCTTCGAAGCTGCAGTACGCCCCCGCTGCGGGATCGAAGAGTTGCTTGCGCAACTCGTCTGGGTCGATAGGGCTCGCTGCCACGCTGATCAATTCAACCCCCGGCAACAGGCGGAAACAGCAATACCGTATCGCCATCGCTGACCGGCGAATCCCAGTCGGCCATAACATCATTGATCGCAACCTTGCAATGCCCGGTCGGCTCCGCTGAACCGTGGCGTTCACGCGTCGCGCGAAACACATCGGCGGCCGTCGTTGCATCGATTGTCAATGTCTCTTCGTTCACGCCCGCGTGTTCTCGAAACATCGCGAAATAACAGACTTTGATCGATTTCATGGTGCGGCCCCCAAAATACTGCCCGCAAGGTCGTCCGGAGTGTTGATGTTGTCGAGTGATTGCGGATTTGGCTGCTCGAGGAGCAGCGTATCCGAACGTATCAGAATTTTGCGCGGGCAGATAACGCCATCATCCACAAAGCGGCGCACGATGGTTTCGCTACCGGACCGATAGAGCGCGCACATAGGCTCTGGCAGCTTATCGTGACTGCTTTTGAAGGCCGTGAAAGGCTGCCCGGCCGAGCGGTTGTCGAGCAGGAACCTGAGCGTTGCCTCGTCAATATTCGGCAAGTCACAGGCGACGACGAGCCAATCGACCTGTGGATGCTCATGCATTGCTGACAGGATCCCGGCGATTGGCCCGATATCATCGTAGCGATCGATGATCTGTGAAAATCGACTTCGTTCTGCTTCGTGCCGTTGTTCGCTGCGGGCCGACACGAACACGCGCTCTGTTACCCGACCCAGTAATTCGACAATATGCGCAAGCTGACTCTTACCGTCGCGCTGCAGCAATGCCTTGTCGCGGCCCATGCGACGGCTCTCACCACCTGCGAGCACTAGCCCGTAGATTTCACTGCTCGACATGCCGGAAGTCCTGCTTGCCACCTGTCTTGGATATCAGGCGCGTCTCACCGATGACGATATCGTGAGACATTGCTTTGCACATGTCATAAACAGTCAGTGCCGCGATTGTGGCGCCCGTCAGAGCCTCCATTTCCACGCCAGTCTTGTGGTGTACGCGGCAAATGCAATCAATAATTGCCCGGTTACCGTCAATTTCTATCGAGATGCTGCAGTTCTCAAGACCGAGCGGATGACAGAATGGAATCAGCTCATGCGTTCTCTTTGCTGCCATGACTCCAGCGATGATCGCCGTCGCAAAGACCGGGCCCTTCTTGCTTGAAATATCATCGCCATCAATTTCGGCAACAACAGCTTGCGGCAGGATTACGCTGGTTCGTGCGTGCGCTTCACGATCCGTCGCAGTTTTATCGCCAATATCTACCATCTTCGGTCGATTGCGATCATCGATATGGCTCAACTTGCCCAACTCAACCACCCATTCTGTACATCTCGATCTTGCGCAACACATGCGCCTCCGCAACATCGGGTTGCCGCAATTCACTGTATCGATCCGCGCGCTGCAACCAGATGCGCGACAGAATGTCGGTGAGTTCATCATCGCTCACGCCATTCCTGATTGGCTCGCGCAGATCGGTACCGTGGGTTGCGAACAGGCAAGTATATAGCACCCCGTCGGCCGATAATCGGGCGCGACTGCAACTGCCACAGAAGGGTTCCGTTACCGATGAAATAAATCCGATCTCGCCTTCA
>JADFKA010000207.1 GCA_022565135.1 Pseudomonadota bacterium | reverse complement strand
ACTGCACCGATCGTTGATACCTTAGTGAACGGAAAGAAAAGACTCAGCTTATGAGCAAAATTGTCGACATTGACAGCCGCAGGTCCGACTCCTATCGATTCGAATCGATGATGAAGCCGCATTTTCCGTTCTTGTACAACTCAGCGCGTCGACTGACAGCATCGTCAGCTGATGCGGAGGACCTCGTGCAGGAGGTTTGCGTCAAAGCCTACTTGAGACTGGCTGATCTTGAGGCGATGGATTATCAGCGAGCCTGGCTGCTGAGAATACTTTACAACTTGTTTATCGATGATCAGCGGCGCCAGCGGCGGTCTCCGGTAAGCCTTGCAGGAAACTCGGAACCGATTGACATCGCTCAGTTCTCGGGTCCTGACAATTTGCAGCCTGAGAAAGAAGCCGAGAGAGAGATAATTGTCAGATCGATCCTGAATGCCATGAGCCTGCTCAGCAAGGAGCAGTGCTCGCTGTTGACGTTACACGATATCGATGGATTCAGTGTGGCTGAATTGCAAACGCTGACCGGTCTGCCAGCCGGCACCATAAAGTCGAAGCTGCACCGGGCACGAATCAAGCTTGGCAGATTGCTGCAGCGAGAGGCACCGGCTGAGGCACTAATGACGCAAGCGGGAGTATAGAGATGAACTGCGAAGACACGAATGACCGACTCGTTCAGATGAAGAACGATTCTCTTACGGAAATTGAACAGCGACAACTCTCCGCACACCTGGAGTCCTGCGAGACCTGTCAGCACACGGCACGGGCTGCCGCTGGCCTGCAAATACTTAAAGACCAGGAAAATCACACACCGGTTGAAGGTCTGTTCGAGATGCTGATGTGCAATGCCGTCCAACCAGCAGTCAGAGCCTCACGAGGAACGGGGTTCTGGCTGGGCGCAGGCAGCGCACTGGCAGCCGGGGTCTTGCTGGCTGTAATGTCTTTCTGGCTCATCACGGCGCCGGCGCCATCGCCGGTCGAAATTACGACCTATCAGGTATCGCTCGATGGACCGCGAGACATAAATATTGCGATCGATCTGGAAAGGGAAATGCCAGGGGCGACGCTACGCGTCGTTCTGTCGGGCGGGATCGAACTCGACGGCTACGGCAGCCGCAGAGAGCTGACCTGGACCGCTGATCTGACAAAGGGCGTTAACAGACTGACCTTGCCTATCATGGCGATCAACGCTATGGGAGGCCAGTTGCTGGTGCAGGTAGAACATGAAAACAAACGCAAGACATTGCGTGTCGAACTGCGTGTAGATACCTGATTATGCAAAATTCCGGGAACCGGATCCGGTTGCCATCGTTTACAACAGTACGAACATTCAATTTGTGAAGAGAGGACGGAAAGATGAACAGGAATCATGTAATTGCGATTACGGGATTGGCGTTCATATTAGGCGCCGGAAGCGCGCTGGCGGACGAAGAACTTGAGGCCACGATGTTTGTCATCGCCGAAGCCGATGTGGGAACGCCGGACGTATTCATAGACAGCATTGAGTTGCCCGCTGAGCTTATAGATGGTACTGCATCCGCGGACAATGAAAGCGCTAATAGCGCCGATGGCCTCTTGCAGGCAAATGGGGCGTTAGGGCGCCGCCATTTGGCATTGGATGACGCGGCTGCGGAAGTAGCGGCCCATTTTGCCGAGGCAGCCCAGGACAATGCGGAAAACAGCTCGCGCGCCGAAGATGCAAGACCTGACGCACCCGGTGATATACCGGTGCCACCTGGCGGCTGATCGCTGATCACGCGAGAAACCAACTGCCAGGGCGACGCTCGTCGCCACTATCCAACGGATAGTGCGACGAGCGTCAGATATTCGACCCACAGACTATACAGCGCTGTGGGTTCTTGCAAAACACCATAGAGCAATAACAATGACATGTGCCACGGGGAGGACCAGGCAATGACGGCCAACTTGTACACGAACAACCGGATCGAACACACCGAATGCCGAGGGTGGCGCCAATCTGTCAGCTACGTCGATGCAAATGGCGTGTCCCGGATCATGATTCTCGGCGGCGATGACGTCGCCAACCCGGGCGGCAAGCGGACAGGGGTGTTGTTTTACTAGTCAGCAATTATCGCAATTCACATTTCGGGCCCGCAGCACTAGCGTTGCTGTGGGCCCTTGGTCTGATACGAAACGGGTCAAAGACCGACACCACGAGGGCAAAAAGTGCACCAGATCAGCAGATTCAAACAGCTATCCATTGTTATCGGGCTCCTCGTCATGGCGGCCGCACCGGTCAGCGCCGATGAAGCTGCCGATGCGTGGTCGCGGGGCCAACAGGCATTTCAAGAACAGGACTATCTGCTGGCCTTGTCGCATTTCGAGAAGGCCAGGCGTGCTGGCCAGGCCGGGCCGGCGGTTCACTACAATATCGGTGTGTGCCAGTACAAATTGCAGAACTACCTCGCGGCACAAGAATCATTTGCCCTGATCAGCCGGCAGTATCCGAAAATGCGGTCGCTGTCGGAATACAACCTAGGGCTTGTCGCATTGAAACAGTCCGATCGTCAGCGGGCGCGGCGTCATTTTCGCGAGTCGTACCGGCTGAGTGGCGACAACGAGAAGCTGAAAATATTGTCCGCGACAATGGTGCGGCGAACCAGGCCACCGACGACGGACTCGTCAAAATGGGTGCGGCTCGTGTCGGTGCGAACCGGCTATGACGACAATGTATCGTTGCAGGACGTGGCGGCGCTCGCCGTCGGCACATCCGGTGAAAGTCCATTGGCGGAAGTCTGGGCATCAATTCGTGGGCCAATAACCGGTGGCAACGGCTTTCGATTCGATGCCAGCGCCTATCTGATTCGTTATTTCGACAACGACGCTTTCGACCAAAACGCCGCGCGACTCGGCGGGCTTTACGAATGGCGTGATGCCAATTGGCGTGTCCGGCTCGGCGTCCATGGCAGCACAACGACATTGGGCGGAGACGGATATGACCGAAGCACAAATCTCAGTGCGATACTCGGCCGCAGCCTGAGCTCGTCCACATCCATAGAGATTCGCCTCCGACACGATGAGATCAGCGCAGTTGACGCGATATTTGCAGGCGTTGACGGCTCCAGAGAACGAGCGGAGCTGCGCTATCGATGGTTCCTCGATGATCGGCGCCTTAACTTGACGTTGGGTATCGAGACAAACGATCGTTTTGATCAAAGCGTATCACCACGGCGAAACAGGCTACGCCTCGATTACCGCTATACGCCAAGGATTGGCTGGGGCTTCGAATTTGCGGCGGAATTTCGTGCCAGCAAATATGACGATCTTGTGCCGATCCGCGATGAAGACCTTACGAAGTTGAAACTGGCGCTCTTGAAAAATCTGGGCACCAATTGGCAATTGATTGCACGATACGAATTCAGCAACAACGAATCCAGCGACCCTTCGTTTTCCTACACACGAAATCAGATATCGTTTGGCGTCTTGAGAATTTATTAGGTACGCCTGCGATTTCGTGATGTGGCATCCGGCCGCCAACCACGGTCGGGTCTGTATTGAACAATTGCATGACTTACGGCACTACCTCGCTCAACGAGGGAACGACTATTGTAAATTTGGACCTCTGACCCAATTTCGACTCCACCTCCACCTTCGCTCCCAGCAGATTCGCGCTGCGCTCCACGATCGTAAGGCCCAGACCCAAGCCGCTATTTCTTTCTTCCGGATCGTTGTCGATTCGATAGAACTCGTCGAATATTCTGGCCAAGTGATCCGGCGCAATGCCGATACCGGAATCCTGGACCGTGATTAGCAAACCCTCGGGCTCGCGCCGACAACGAATGTCGACGGCACCCTCCTTCGTATAACGAATGGCGTTTGATACGAGAATCCGAACGATTCGCGTCAGCAATACCTGCTTGTAGTGCATGAAGACGGGACCCTCACAGACCTGATCGAACGCGCGCACGCGCTCGGCCTTCAAGTACACGTGTGGACCGTGCTCGGCGACCGGAATTCGCCTGACGGGCTCTCGCCGGAGGATGAAACGCGCCGCCTGTACGACCTGGGCGTCGATGCACTATTTGCCGACGACCCGGCGCAGGCCGTGCGCATCCGAGCCGAGCGCCAGGGAAGTGCGGCAATGTCCGAAATATCAACTCATGGTGATCTTGACAATACCAGCAGCGGTCTCAGGA
>JADFKA010000206.1 GCA_022565135.1 Pseudomonadota bacterium | reverse complement strand
CGGCCGGCGTACCCTGCGTGCCGGGATCCGACGGCCCCCTTGGCGAGGACGCGGACGAAAACATGCGCATTGGACGCGACATCGGCTACCCGATCATTATCAAGGCATCGGGCGGTGGCGGCGGCCGTGGCATGCGCGTCGTGCATGCCGAGGCGTCGCTGATAGCGGCAATCACCGTAACCAAGGCCGAGGCGCGAGCCGCATTTAACAATGACGTAGTGTACATGGAGAAATTTCTCGAACATCCGCGACATATCGAATTCCAGGTGCTCGCGGACAACCATGGCAATGCAATCCACCTCGGCGAGCGAGATTGCTCGATGCAGCGGCGTCACCAGAAAGTCATCGAGGAAGCACCGGCACCTGGCATTACCGAGGAGCAACGCACACGAATTGGTGAGCGTTGTGTCAAAGCCTGCCAGGATATCGGTTATCGCAGTGCCGGAACGTTCGAGTTCTTGTACGAGGACGGCGAGTTTTTCTTCATAGAAATGAACACGCGCCTGCAGGTCGAACATCCCGTTACCGAAATGATCACTGGCATTGACATCGTTCGCGAACAACTATGCGTCGCGGCAGGAGAAGCGCTTAGTGTCACGCAGGACGATATCAAGATTCTAGGTCACGCGATCGAGTGTCGCATCAATGCCGAAGACCCGAAAACGTTCATGCCTTCACCTGGCCTTATCAACCTTTGGCATGCGCCGGGCGGTCCTGGTATGCGTGTCGATAGTCATATCTACAGTGGCTACAAGGTACCGCCATTCTACGATTCGATGATTGGCAAAATCATCGCTCACGGCAGCGATCGAGACGCGGCGATCGCACGAATGAAGAATGCACTCACCGAAATCGTCATAGACGGCATCAAGACGAACGTTCCCTTGCACCAGGAGATATTCCAGCATGCGGCATTCCAGGCGGGCGGCACCGATATTCACTATCTGGAGAAGCGCCTCGGTCTTGTGTGACCGAGAACACATCTGAACTGCGATGAATTGGCGACAATTTGTCATGGATCTCGATTCTCTCCCTCAGGACCAAGTGGAAGAAGTCTTCGCACGTCACGGTGCCCTGGCGATAACCTTGACCGATGCCGGTGACAGGCCGGTGCTCGAGCCTGCGCCCGGCGAGACGCCACTTTGGCCTGACACACGTATTTCCGGCCTGTTTTCATCCGACGTCGATCTCGAACTCCTGCAAGATGACTTGTTGCGATCGTTCGACCTTGACATGCTCCCGCCACATGAAATGGCGAATCTCGAGGATCGCGACTGGCAACGTGAATGGCGCAACGACCTCGGGCCATTGAGGTTCGGTGCACGCCTCTGGATCTGTCCGGGTGACACCACTGCCGATAACGATGATGCCGTTATCGTGCGCCTGGATCCCGGACTTGCCTTCGGTACGGGAACACATGCGACGACGGCGCTATGCCTCGAATGGCTGGACAGTCTTGCCTTGCAAGGCTCGCGAGTTCTCGACTACGGCTGTGGCTCGGGCGTGCTGGCGATCGCTGCACTTCTGCTCGGTTGCAAAACCGCGTGGGCCTTAGACATTGATCCTCAAGCAATCGCAGCCACTCGAAACAATGCAAGTCGCAACGGCGTTGCCGACCGTCTGTCGGTCAGCGGCAGTAGCGAAGATGTTGCAGGTGTGTTCGATGTCGTCGTTGCCAACATACTTGCGGGTCCAATTATCAGGCTCGCCGAGCCGATCGCGCACCACGTCAAAAGCGGTTGTTTGCTGGCATTATCAGGCATACTCTCCGAGCAGGTTGATGCGGTGCTCGACGCCTATAAGCCCTGGATCGAATTCGAAAAACCGGCATTCAGCGTTCAGAGTGAGCAAACATGGGCACGGTTGACTGGTGCAAGGAATAAGGGCTGAGCGATGTATACCCAATGCCCCGAATGCGACGTAGCATTTCGCGTCACAGCTGAGGTTCTCAAACAAGCGGCAGGAAGAGTTCGTTGTGGCGGCTGCGGCAGTGCGTTCAATGCGCTCGACCACCTGTCCGAGCAGTTGCCTCACTCTGAGGTCACTGCAACAGCCAAACCAAAAATTCCTGAATTGACACCCGCGCGACAGGGCAATCTCGAATCCGGTTCGGGGCCGACGACGATATCGGCCGAGCAGAGTGCGGCGCTGCTCAAGACACTGGATCAACTCGCGGGCGAAGACATCCGTATTGAAGATACCGGCACCGAATGGCGCGTCCTTGATGCCGACGAAGATGACGAGGAGAGCGAAACTCCAAAGGCTGTTGATACCGGTTCGATGAAATTTATTCTCCAGGGCGACGACCCTGAGGAGCCCGAGCAAAGTGGGCATGTCGAAGAGATGCGCTTCGACGACAATACTCCGCTGCCCGATGACTTCGACGTCGACGCCGAATCTGTATCCGCCCCCGAACCCGAGCCGCGCGTCGAGGAAGCAAGCGAAGAGCCTGAAGATCCTGACGGCTCGCAGGACGACCTGGCCCTCGGTGACCCTGACGAATGGCAGGACTTGCTGGGCGAAGCGGATGAAACCGAATCCGCAGCACTGACCGGCGAGCCGCTCGACATGGACGCGCAATTCGCAATGCAGGCAGAGGCCATGGGTATCGACTTGAGCGGCGTTCACCAGACATTAGATGAAGATGATGTCAGCGCGGAACAAAACGACACCACGATACGAGCCGATGAAAAACACTACGACACCGACATCGTCGAAATGGAGACGACCATTGAACAGGATCTAATGGCCGCAGCATTTGCGACGGAGGCGGCGCGCAGCACAGACATTACGGCGGCGGCCGAGGTAGAGGCTGACGCGGAGCTCGATGAAGCCGACGACGAAACCGAAGAGGATCTCGAAGACGAAGTCGAGGCAGAGGCAGCAGAGGAATTAGAAGAAGACCTGGAAGAAGACCTGGAAGAAGACCTGGAAGAAGACCTGGAAGAAGGCGCCGACGAAGAGACGGATGAAGATGCCGAAGACGAAGCTGACGAGGAGGCTGACGCACAACTCGAAGAAGCCCTGGAAGCGGACGCCGACGTGGTATTCGAGGAGATTACCGCCGCTGGGACAGACGAACACGTCGTTCCACCGCAATCTGAAGAAGAAAAGACGATCAATATGTTGATCGACCAGGATTTGCTTTCCCTGGCCGTTGAAGACGAGGACGGCTTTGCGTCGACCATCGTGCAAAAGCAAACCGGCAGCAAGGACATATTGAAAGAACTTGCTGGAGAAAATCCACACGTCGAAACCATCATCATGGAAGGTGATTTCGTACGTACCGAACTCGAACGCGAGAAGCTCGCAAGTGGAGACGATTCGAAATCGACCATGTCGAGCACCGCCGCTTTTGTAGCGCGAGCCAAGCGAACGGTAACTAGCCACATCCGCAGCGTACGCCAAGATGACCGCCCCTCCGGCTACGGCACCACCATCGGCGTCATCGCATTGTGCATCATGCTTGCCATGCAATATATTCACCAATCCCGAGAGATGCTTGCAACTGGGCCCTTGTTCAATAATTTTGTCGGGCCTATCTATCGTTCGATCGGCAGCCCTGTAACCCCCGCTTGGGATGTCAGTGGTTGGCGATTCGAAGCGACCAAAGGCAGCGCTGACGAGGACGAGGAAGTCCTGACGATTTATTCGCGTGTGGGCAACAAGTCCGATCGGGCCCTGCCCTATCCGCTAGTTCACGTGTCGCTGACCGATCGTTATGAGGAGATTATCGGCAGCCGCGTACTGGAGCCCATCGAGTACCTCGTCGGCGATCCTGACCCGCGCAAGGCCGTCGCGCCGGGCAGTTCATTCGATGCCGTCATTGCGATCGAGACACCTACGATTGCAGCGACCGGCTTCAAGCTCAATGTCTGCTACCGGCTGGAAGGTGGGCAGCTGCGCTGCGCCATCGAAGATTTCAAATAACTAAATTCAAAGTCTGAACTCGGGAGATTTCCCTCCCTCATGTCTCGATCCCGCTTGACGGGAGCTCGCTTCGCTGCGCTTTACTTCGGTCGAAGAACATCCCGACCTCGGCCACTAACAATACGCTTCGTCACGATCAATGCGCTTCGTCCCAGTTTTTGCCGACGCCGACGTCGACCTTGAGCGGTACCGATAAATCTGCGGCGCTGCACATGATGTCAACGACGTTGCGCT
>JADFKA010000205.1 GCA_022565135.1 Pseudomonadota bacterium | reverse complement strand
CAAAACGAAAGTAACGACAAGGCCATCAACTGTGTCGTACCGGGGATACTACGGCTATCGACACGGCTTCTACGATCCCTGGTACGGGTACAGCCACAGTCACGCGACCGAGGTTCACGTTAGCGAGTACACCGAAGGAACTTTGAATATCGACGTGGTTGATTCAAAAACCAAGAAACTGGTTTGGGAAGCCGTGTCTGTTGGCCGGGTGCACGAAAAAACCCTTGAGAATATTGAACAGGCAGTGATGGACGCCGTGCCGCGATTTTTCGCGACTTATCCCAACGCTGTCGGTCAAACTGGCCAATAAATCACCGGGGACAAATGAGCGCGCTATCGCCGACGGACGGCCATCACTCGTGAATCGAGTCAAGCCCCTCGCGCAGTCGCGTCGCCCAACGTCGTGCAAGGCGTCGAACTTCACTCATGGTCGTAACAGAGTTCGATCGAATCATTTGTCCATCCACTTGTTGCGCGCTACGCCGATCAAGAGACCTGTAGATTGTCTCACCACTGAGAGAGTCTCTGGCCTCTAGCACCAGGGTTGCTTCACCGACAGACGCAAGATAGATTTCACCGCGGCCGATCTGATCCGGTGGCACACGCGATACGATGTCGTGCAATCCACCAATGAGTATTAGGACGTCTGGACCGGGTTTGTCGACAATGCTGAAGTGCTCACTTTTCTGCAGTTCGTCGCGGAACACTTCAGAAACTGTCTCGATCAGCTTTTGTTTGTTCTGATCACTAATCCAGAATTCCGACTCGTTGCTTCGCGTGAACGTCGCAGAGGACGTTTTCTTGACGGCCCGAAATTCAAACTCGGCATTTCCGACTATAACTTTGTTGTATCGGGACAGATCAATATCAGGGTCGACCCAGGCATCCTTGAATCGCGAGTTGTCGATACGGACGAGTCCATCAAACGTATACTCCGCGTCCGGGCCTTGCTGGATACTTGGTGTTTGTGCGCAACCCACAGCCAATGCAGTCAGAACGATAATTGTGAGTTTCTTCATTTTGTATTTCCTTACTTCGAAAGCGCGAATTAATTACAGCATATTCCGTCGGTTTCAAAAAGCCTCGCCAACACCAAAGTAGAACTCTACGCCGTCATTACCGACCGCCAGATCAGTCGAGAGGCCGACGCGATGTTTTTCGGACAGCACGTAGCGAATCCCGATGCCCGCAGCAGGCAGGAAATTCCTGCCGAAATCAGAAAAGCTTTCGGCAACTTCTCCGACCCCAGCGAATCCCGTCATAATCCAGCGATCCGCGACTTGCCAGCGGAATTCCGTTTGCATCGCAACCATCATTCGGTCGCGGTAACGACCCGAAGGATAGCCACGCAAATCTGTACTACCACCAAATGAGCTCAGCAAAAAAAACGGAACATTGTCGCTGGTCGCTTTAATGACGATGCGCGAGGCAAGCACATCCTGTTCGCGCATCGGCCAATAGTGATTGGCACTAAACTTAAAAATCTCTGCGTCAAAATTGCTTCCCGCGGACTCTCGATACAGTGATGTTTTCGCCGTGACCAGCCACCCCACACAGGGGAATTGCTCGTGATCGCGGCTATCGATTTCCATTGGGATTGTGTAAGCACCGATGTCGGTCCTGAATTCAGGGTCAAAGACCGGCGTAACCGGCAAGTTGATACGCAGGCGAGTCTCTACGCTGCCGCCTACAAACCCAAGACCAAGGTAGAGCTTCTTCCACACACGCCAGGTTCCGCTCGCCATATATAACCGGGCATTTTGAAGCATGTCTATTCCAATGCCCGAGTCGCCCTGTTCGTTGCCAATGCCATAGAAGCGATAATGAATATCGGCATTAGCGGCTCCCAACTTCACACGCAGCCGATCGTTCAGCAGGTGCAAGTTCGCACCTCCGCCAACCATATAGCTACCGTTTTCGGCAGCCATGATAAATCCGCCAATCGTCGACGGCCGTGACGCCGGATCTTCATCGCGACCCTGCAGGAATTAGACACCGCCCAGCGCCAGGTTCCAACCTAGCTGTGGTGAATACGAGGGGATTGGTGCGATGACCAGATCCTCGGGCCAATTGGCCGGCAGTCGTTTCAGCGGGTTGCCGGCGAAGTCAACATCGCCAATCTCCAGGTCAATACCCATCGCGTCTGCGCCAGAGCCAGTGGTTACTCTGGCAGTCGACAACCTCCTGGTTTCGCGCGAAGACCTTGAAGAAACGCTGGATTATGATTTGTTCGCCGAAATGCCACGGCTATAACCAGCATCCGGGCACTGCAGAATCGAGGCTTCGAATTGCTGGTGGACGAACAATTAGCAGCAGATGAAAGCTTCCGAATTTTTATCGATCTCACCAACAATTCGATTAACGATGTAAAGAAATTTGCGACCGACTAAATCCGGTCCCGTGAGTTCGAACTGATATTCCGGGTTAGTTGTAGCAAAGAATCTGGACCTTGCGAACTGCGATGTCCATTTGCTCTGCGGTATTCGCTTCCAACATTTTGGCTTTGGCTGCGGAACACTCGGCGGCCTCTTCCTGCATTTCTTCCTGTATCTGCGGTCCATTTACGACTGCCTGCGATTCTGCGTCGCAGGTCGCCTGAGCTGTTCGGCGAATATTCGCACTGTTTCCCGACTCTTCAATCAAGACGCAATCGCCAATCTGAATCTCCGCCTGTTCGGTTGCGACCTTAATGATCGTGCCGTCGTTGTGAAGCGACATTGAGATTCGTATCGCTGCTACAATAGCAATTCCATATTCCAAAAAAATAACTATCGTGATCCTGCATCGTTTCTCCCAAGCCCTTCTCCAACAGAATTGGCACACCGTTACACTTGAGATTGTGATCGTTGTAATCGCTATCTTTCTGGGCCTGCAGGTGGACGGATGGAATGAGGTTCGAAAATTTCGGCAGGACGAGTTGATCTATCTCGATAAGGTCCTGATTGATTTGCTCGCCATGCGAACCGACCTGGTCGACAAAATCGAAAGAAACGAAACGAACACAGAGCGAATGACAGCAGCGCTCTATGCGCTTGAAGATTGCGACAGCTCGGCCGAAGCGGAAACCAACATCAAGTACACACTGGAGCACTATCAGGTATCGAACCCCATAAATTATCTGGATGCAACCTACACGGAAATGGTGCAGTCTGGGGCGCTCGCCCGTATGCGAGATCTGGTAAAGAAGCAGAAAATCACGTACACATTTTCCGCACTGAGGCAACTCAATGCAAGACTTCGAGACTTCCGTATATCGATGCCAAATGTCGATACCATTGTTTGGAAAAATGTGTTTTACAGCGTAGACCGGGATACCGGGAGGGTGTCGGTTACATTCGGTATCGCCGAGATTTGCGACAATATCGAGTTGCGAAACGCTTTCGTGGAAATGATCGATATTCAACACGACGGCAGGAACCTGGCTAATCGTGCCCTTACATCCGTCGATGATTTGACCTCACTTCTCCAGGCAGATACAGCCAAAGCTGCTAATTGAACCCCGAGCGAACGTCTGCTACTGGCTGCCGACTCGCAGTATGGTGTCGAAAATGATGTCTAGTGCGGTCAGAATGCTGGGTTGTCGTTTCCGGTACATCCTCATATGCTACGGCACAGCACCGACTTTTGTCTGGCGAACAAAGGGATTCCGATGCGGACGATACAAGCCTATCTGGATAAATCTATCAAATAAGATATTTTTTTGATAACGATTGATCACGTTACGTGACGTTAGGCAACGTTCGCACTGTGACAAAAGTGTGACTAGTTTTGCGCGTAATTTGCTAGCAATTTGTCGTGATTTCTTGGCCTATTCGTTGCTATATAACGCCCGATAGAATTCTTTGTGCTCTACGAGGATCTGATATCAAGCGCTGCATACTTCTTGGCTTGGCTTTGTTGGCACTCAGTGCCTGCGCATCGCTGCCCAAGGACATTGAACCTTTGCCCGAGCAGTTTGCCCTGCCGCCCGCGACGACTGGGCTACTGGCAGACATAGATGCATTCATTTCCCACACCCACGAGCCCGACCAGTCAGGTTTCTGGTTGCTGGACAAAAATGCAGATGCACTGACCTGGCGATTGGCATTGATCGATGAAGCGGTCTCTTCGCTTGATCTGATGTATTACGTTTGGTATGACGACGACAGCGGCGGCCTACTGCTCAGA
>JADFKA010000204.1:416-4185 GCA_022565135.1 Pseudomonadota bacterium | reverse complement strand
CTTATCCCCGAAGGTATCGAAGGTCGAGTGGCCTATAAAGGCAGTCTTGTTGCCATCGTGCATCAGTTGATCGGTGGCGTTCGTGCGGCGATGGGATACACGGGCTGTGGCACGATTGCAGAGATGCGCACGAAGCCGGAATTTGTGCAGATTACGGGCGCCGGCATGAAAGAAAGTCATGTGCATGATGTGACAGTCACCAAGGAACCGCCGAATTACCGTTCGAGTTGAAGGAACAGACTTAGGGAACCTCTGATCCATTCATGAACTCGTATCTTGTGTCTAAATTGTCCAGCTTCTGCGTTGCGAATCTCGGCAACTGCTCCATGCGTTGCTCTACCTCCTGCATCCCTGCAGTCGTTCGCAATAGCCAGCTATTACGCGCGATCCGCGCCTTGAATCTGGACATTTTAGAGACAATCTACTTCGTCCAGAACAAATCAGAGGTTCCTTAGACATGAGCCAGGCCGTCCAGTTGCCAAACGACCAACATTCCGAAATTCATGCGCACCGTCTGCTGGTTCTCGATTTCGGCGGCCAATACACACAGCTGATTGCACGGAGGGTACGCGAGTGCGGTGTGTATTCGGAGATTCACCCATGGGATATGTCGGACGATGACATCGCCGCGTTCGGGGCATCGGGTGTGGTGCTCTCCGGTGGTCCGGAATCTGTAAATCTCGATGATCCACCGCGTGTCTCGCATAGCATTTTCGAACTCGGGGTGCCCGTGCTGGGTATTTGTTACGGCATGCAAACGATGGCGGCGGAGCTGGGTGGTAAAGTCGAAGCTTCGGCGCATCGTGAATTTGGCTACGCGGAGATAGTGCCCAGTGGCTCCGCACTCCTTGACGGGCTCAGTGACAGCGACGGCGTGGAGCCAAAGCTCAAGGTGTGGATGAGCCATGGCGACCGTGTTGAAGCGGTGCCGCCGGGATTCAAAATAACGGCCCACAGTCAGAATTCGCCCATGGCCGCCATGGAGGATCGCTCCCGGCATTTCTATGGCGTGCAATTTCACCCTGAAGTCACGCATACGCTGCAGGGCGAGCGCATCATGCGACGATTTGTACGCGATATTTGCGGCTGTCCGGGTGACTGGACGCCTGGAAATATCGTGGCTGATGCGATCGCGAACGTTCGGGAATGCGTTGGTGATGGCAAAGTCTTACTCGGTCTGTCGGGAGGTGTTGATTCATCGGTTGTTGCGGCGCTGTTGCATCGGGCGATCGGTGATCAATTGATCTGTGTCTTCGTCGACCATGGTCTGTTGCGTTATCACGAAGGTGACCAGGTCATGAAGACCTTTGCCGAGCACCTCGGTGTCAACGTAATTCGGATTAATGCAGCCGATCGCTTTTTCGCAGCGCTGGCAGGTGAGTCCGATCCCGAAGCAAAGCGCAAGATTATCGGCGCGTCATTTATCGACGTCTTCGAAGAGGAAGCGAACAAGCTTGAAAACATCGAATGGCTTGCGCAAGGGACGATCTATCCCGACGTGATCGAATCGGCAGGTTCGTCGACAGGTAAGGCGCATGTCATTAAATCGCATCACAACGTCGGTGGACTTCCCGAGCACATGCGCTTAAAGCTCGTCGAGCCATTGCGCGAATTATTCAAAGACGAAGTTCGAAAAATCGGGCTGGAGCTCGGCTTGCCACGCGAAATAGTGATGCGTCACCCATTCCCGGGTCCGGGTCTGGGTGTCCGAGTGCTTGGTGAGGTCAAGCGCGATTATGTCGAAATACTGCAACTCGCCGATGACATCTTTATCGATGAACTCAGAAAGGACGACTTGTACGATCAAGTCAGCCAGGCATTTGCAGTGTTTCTGCCGGTCAAATCGGTCGGTGTCATGGGGGACGGTCGTCGATACGATTACGTCATCGCGCTGCGCGCAGTCGAAACGATCGACTTCATGACGGCGCGATGGGCCCGGTTGCCTTATGAATTTCTCGAGCACGTGTCGCTGCGGATCATCAACGAAGTTGATGGAATCTCACGCGTGACCTACGACATTTCAGGCAAACCGCCGGCCACGATCGAGTGGGAATAAGTGCACGACCGTGACGCGGCGTTCATGCAGTTGGCGCTGGAACAGGCGCGACATGCGTCAGCAAGCGCAGAGACGCCGGTTGGTGCTGTAGTTACGGTTGGTGGTGAGCTGATTGCGACAGGCCATAATCGCTCGATTACAGATTGCGATCCCAGCGCTCATGCCGAAATCGTCGTGCTGCGAAACGCTGCACAAGCGCGCGAAAACTATCGGCTAACAGATGCAACCTTGTACGTCACACTTGAACCTTGCGCGATGTGCGTCGGCGCATTGGTGCAGGCACGAATCGTGCGCCTCGTGTTCGGCGCATATGACCCGAAGGCGGGTGCCCTGGGCAGTGCGATCGACCTGAGCGATAGCGCGGCCTTCAATCATCGCTTCGAAGTTCAAGGTGGGCTGATGGCCGACGAATGCGCTGCGATGTTGCGAGAGTTCTTCAAGCAACGTAGATAATAAATGCCGGCGGCCGGAACATTTGTTTCCGTCATGTCTCGATCCCGCTTGACGGGAGCTCGCTGTGCTGCGCTTTACTTCCGTCGACAAACATCCCACCCGCCGGCATCTACGCTTACGTCGACGTGACGTCGACGGTTTCGGGCGCAGCAATCTCGGCTTGCGCTTCCAGTTCGACGTCTGGCTTCTCTTCATTCGCCGTCAGCCACTTGAGAATATTGTAGTAGCTGCGAATGTTGTTGACGTAGAGCACGGGCTCCCAGCCACGCGCATAGCCGAACGGCACTTGCGTGTACCATATGCGTTGCGCCAGCAGCGGCAAGACCTTACTGATATCGACCCAGGTATCGGGATCGCCGTTTTGCCATTCGACAATTCGGCGCGCATCCTTGATGTGATTGAATCCAACGTTGTACGCGGCAAGCGCCATCCAGGTTCGATCCGGTTCGTCGACCGTGTCGGCTACGCGTTCGGTCTGTCTCGCATAATATTGTGCGCCGCCAAAAATACTGTTCTTTGGGTCTACGCGATCTTTGAGGCCCAGGTACCTAGCAGTGTCTTCAGTGAGCATCATGATGCCGCGCACGCCTGTCGGTGACACAGCCTGTGAACGCCAGTGCGATTCCTGGTAGCCGATTGCCGCGAGTAACCGCCAGTCTACGTCCCACTCTCTGCCTGCCTGCTCAAAATGCTCGCGATAACGTGGTAAACGGCTCTCGTAGTGGCGAATAAAGTTGCGCGTACCGACGTAGTCGAATTTATCGGTGTGCCCGTAGTAGCGATCCTTGACTTGCGCGAGCATGCCGTTGCGGTCTGCCGCAATCAGAAAGTCGTCGGCGCGACCCAGCAGACTGTCGCCGATATCCCTGGGAAAAGCCCAGGCCAGCGGATCGCCGATTTCCAGGTCGAGTGCGACACGCAGATCTGGATAGAAATGTCGCTGAATGCTGAATTCGGTGCTGTCCGCCACCGTGAAGTCGACTTCACCGGCTGCAACTTTGGCGAGCAGATCGGCCACCTCGACGTCGGCATTTTCGGTCCACGCAAGTTCCGGATAAACGTTCTGCAGCGACGCGAGCATGTCCACATGGCTTGTGCCAGCGACCACCTCGATCGGACGGCCGATGACATCGTCAATCGATCGCGGCTTGCCCGTCCCCAGTTTGTAGATCAGGTGCATATCGACCATCTCGTAGGGGTGGCCGAAATTCACGAACTCACGACGGGACGGTGTAATGGACAATCCGGCGGCCGCCAGAT
>JADFKA010000204.1:0-408 GCA_022565135.1 Pseudomonadota bacterium | reverse complement strand
GTGTCGATCACAAGTTTGACACCGAGTTCTTCGGCGAACGCCCGCACAAGATCGTATTCGGGCCCGGACGGACCCTCGGGACCGATAACGTAGGCCGTCAGGCTGTTACGAGTGACGACGCGCAGCTCACCGATTTCCATGATCTGTTCTAGCAGTGGTGGCTGCGACGAACAGGTGCCCAGCAGTGCTGCCACCGCAGTAAAGAGCAATAGGCGCAAGACCCTTCTCCGTGCTCCAATGCGAGCGAATTCTGCCACAAAGCGCGGCTGCGCGGAAGCACGGGCTAATTGCGTCAGAACTGTGCGTACAAAATAAGCGATAAGCCGTCTGCCATGAAAAAGCTGTAAATCATGTTATAGCAAGCACCACTGAGAATGCGTACAATCCGGGCCCCGCGGAGAGGTGTCT
>JADFKA010000203.1 GCA_022565135.1 Pseudomonadota bacterium | reverse complement strand
ACGCGCGCCTAAATTAAACTGTCGGGGAAACTCGCCCCGCTTGATCATCTCGTAAATAGTCGAGCGTGACAGTCCAGTTTGTATAATAACTTCGGGTAATCGCCATACTCTTTTTGTCGACATTATCTTGTCCGGTAACAACCAAATAGATTCGCTAGAATATGCGTAAAATCGTCGAAGGATGTCGAATAAGGCGACCATTTGCTGAGCGGATTACTTGCAACAGAGGTAATGTCGATACCGTGTTTTAGAATTGAACCCAGTAGATTTTTGGGCCACAAAAACGTGGGGGCCATAGTTGGGGCCACTGAAACTCGTGCTAAAGAAAAAATAACTAAAGATCAAACGGTTAGTTGTGTGATTCGATAGTACCCATCACCACCAGAAACAAGAAAGGGGCTCCCATCGGGACCCTCTTTTTTAAGTCATTTCTCGTATGCTGTCGGGCATGGCCATACTGAACCAGACCATTGCTGCTTTTCTGGATAGACATCAACTTCCGGAATTATTCGTTCGCACAGCAACCGAGTTTTACGAGCCACTTTGCTTATGGGTGGAGCAACGGCTGGCAGACAGGCAGGGTAGCGTTCCTTTCGTGTTGGGCATCAATGGTGCGCAAGGAACTGGTAAGTCGACCCTGGCCGATTTCATCTACGAGTACCTGGCGGTCGCGCATGATCGAATCACGGTGGTCCTGTCAATTGATGATCTGTATTTAACCCGGGCACAGCGACAATCACTTGCGCGGGACGTTCATCCTCTGCTTGGTACGCGTAGCGTGCCTGGCACTCATGATGTGGAGCTAGGGCTCTCGATAATTGGATCACTCAAGAAACTCGAGCGGGGTCAGACATTGCTCGTACCGAGGTTCGACAAGTCCACAGATGACCGGTTCGCCGAGTCAGAATGGACTCAGGCCAATGGTCCGGTCGATCTGATCATTCTCGAAGGCTGGTGTGTCGGTTCCGAGTCCGTACCGGATGATGAATTGTTATTGCCGGTTAATGACCTGGAAACAAGCGAGGACCCGAGTGGAATCTGGCGCAACTATGTCAACCGTCAGTTGCAAGATGTGTATCCACAGCTTTTCGAGAGTCTCGACGCCCTGGTGTTCATGTTGGCGCCTGACTTCGACTGTGTGCTTCGGTGGCGAACGGAGCAGGAAGAGAAACTGGCGGCTTCCACGAGCGCAGGAGAGACCCGGGTAATGACGAAATCACAGATCAAGCGTTTCATTCAGCAATGTGAAAGGATTACCAGGCAAAACCTGAAATCACTTGCCACGAATGCAGATGTGCTATTGGAACTCGGGCAAGACCACCAGGTGGTATCGGCGCGCTACAAGGAATAACGCTGCTACACGCAATCCGGCTGGTTCTCAGGAAGGGCGTCCTGAAATGCAGACAAGCCGTTGCAATGTTTCTCGATCGCAACGAGTCGTGGGAAATCATCCAGCGGCACTTTATATCGTCGCGCGTTGTACATCTGCGGAATCAGGCAGGTATCGGCGAACGACGCTGATTCACCGAACACGAATGGCCCGTCGCAGGCCGTCGCAGTGATCTCGGCCGCACGAAACCCTTCGTGAATCCAGTGTGCGTACCAGGTATTGCGTTGCTCGTCAGTAACGTCGAGTTCGCCTTGCAGATACAGCAGGACGCGCAGGTTGTTGAGCGGGTGGATATCGCAGCAGATCGAGCTGCTAAACGAACGCACGGCAGCGCGCTGTTCGGCGGAACTCGGCAGCAGCGCCGGCTCGGGGCAGGTCTCCTCCAGATATTCGAGAATCGCCTGCGATTGGCCAGCGCCGAATTCGCCATCTTCGAGGAACGGCACCAGCATCTGCGGATTGCGACTTCGGAAGTCGTCCTGGCGGTGCTCAGATTTACCCGGCGCCAGCGACACCGAGATCGTCTCGAACTCGAGGCCTTTCAGGTTCAATGCCAGCCGAACCCGGTACGCCGCGGACGAGCGCCAGTAGCTATAGAGCTTTATCGCCACGTTTTATCTACCCGGTGTAGTGCACGACGGTCTGATCGATCACACCGAATATGGATTCATCATCGGCATCGCGCATCTCTATTCGAATGCGATCGCCGAATCGCATAAACGATGTTTGTGGTGAGCCCGATTGAATGGTCTCGATCGTTCTCATTTCGGCGATGCATGAGTAGCCGACGCCACCGTCGGCGATCGGTTTGCCCATGCCGCCGTCGAGTTTATTTGAGACGGTACCGGAACCGATAATCGACCCTGCAACCAGTGGCCTGGTTTTCGCGGCATGAGCGAGCAGCTTGCCGAAATCAAATGTCATGTCGATGCCAGCCTCGGGCTTGCCGAATAGCTGGTCATTCAGCGTCGACAACAGCGGTAAATGCACCTTGTTGTCCTGCCAGGCGTCGCCGAGTTCGTCCGGGGTCACGGCGACCGGCGAAAATGCACTGGACGGCTTTGATTGGAAAAATCCGAAGCCTTTTCCGAGCTCACCGGGAATCAGATGCCTCAGTGACACGTCGTTGACGAGCATAATCAGTTGGATGTGCTGTCCGGCATCATCAGAGCTCACGCCCATGGGCACATCGTCGGTGATGACTGCAACCTCGGCTTCGAAATCGATACCCCAGGCCTCATCGCCTATCGGAATATCGTCCCGGGGACCCAGGAAAGAATCCGAACCGCCTTGATACATGAGCGGCTCAGTCCAGAAACTCTGCGGCATCTCAGCGCCGCGTGCTTTGCGAACCAGTTCGACGTGATTGACGTAGGCTGAGCCATCTGCCCATTGGTAGGCGCGCGGCAAAGGTGACTCACAAACGGATTGGTCGAACGCATCGCCTTTGGCATCCGATTCGAGATCCGTCGCCAGTGCTTGCAAAGCTGGACCGATACCGGACCAGTCGTCGAGCGCCGCCTGCAGGGTTGCAGCGACGTCACCGGCGTCATGGCATCGCGTCAGGTCACGAGATACGACGACGAGCCGGCCGTTGCGGCCATCTTTGAGAGTTGCGAGCTTCATTGGTACTCCGTAAATATCACCATGACGGAGTACTAGTCCGTGCCCCGAAATTCGAGTTCATGCAGCCAGGCAGCGTGCTTGGGCGCTTTCTTGGTTTCACTCCATTCGGCAAGCATGGCCGGAGCGACGCGCTTGAGCTCATCGAGTTGTTCCTGCGTCTGTGTATTCGCAACGAGTTCAAGCCGATGCCCGTTTGGATCGAAGAAATAGATGGACTGAAATATGCCGTGATCGATGGGCCCCACCACCTCGATGCCTTCGCCCTCGATATGGATCTTGGCGGCGAGTAGGGCATCATAATCTTCGACCTCAAACGCGATGTGCTGCACCCACACCGGTGTATTGTGGTCACGGTCCATCTCGGGCTGAGTCGGTAATTCGAAAAAGGCCAGGACGTTGCCCATGCCGGCATCCAGGAATACATGCATGTAGGGATCCGGCTCCTTCGTCGAGGGAACCTGGTCTTCGGCAATGGCGAGCAGGAATTCCGTCTTGAGTACGCGCTCGTAGAATTCCACGGTTTCCCTGGCGTCCTTGCAGCGATAGGCGACGTGGTGAATTCGCTTAAGCATTACTTGGCCTCCGCTTGCTGGCCTACGACGCCGCGCGTAATCTGCTCGCGCTCAATTGACTCAAACAATGCCTTGAAGTTTCCTTCGCCGAAACCATCGTCCTTCTTGCGTTGAATGAATTCAAAAAACACGGGTCCGATCATATTCTCTGAGAAGATTTGCAGCAAAAGTCGTGGCTCACCACCTTCGGTCGAGCCATCGACGAGGATACCCCGCAGCTGCAATGCATGGATGGGCTCGCCATGCCCCGGAATCCGGTCTTCGAGCATCTCATAGTAGGCATCGGGTGGTGGTGCCATGAACTTCAGGCCGCGATCCTTGAGCCGATCCCAGCACGCAAACAGGTCATCGCAGCTCAGTGCGATGTGCTGAATGCCTTCGCCGTTATAAGACATCAGGAATTCTTCGATCTGCCCGATACCCTGCGACGCGTCCTCATTCAAAGGAATCCGAATGCGACCATCCGGGGCCGTCAACGCTTTCGAGAACAACCTCGTGTGTGTGCCCTTGATATCGAAATAGCGAATTTCGCGGAAATTGAACAGTCTCTCGTAGAAATCGGTCCAAAAATCCATACGGCCCCGATAGACGTTGTGCGTCAGGTGATCGATTT
>JADFKA010000202.1 GCA_022565135.1 Pseudomonadota bacterium | reverse complement strand
CCACATCAAGTGACTCAGACCATACCGCGAGATCGCCAGCCGCATCCGCCAATTCAAACACGGCTTGTGCGTACGGACGGGCGATCGTGTTGTTGTCTGCCATTTCTCTGCGCCTGCCCGTTTACAGCTCTGCGGCCAGCTTGCTGAGGATGTCTTCGTGCTGCTTGGCGTCAATCTCCCGCTGCAGGATCTTTTCTGCGCTCGCAATGGCGATTGCAGAGACCTCGCCACGAAGTTCTTCGCGGGCGCGATTGGCCTCCTGTTCGATATCAGCCTTGGCCGCAGCAAGCTGGCGGTCCCGTTCCTTGACGCCATCCGACTTGCCTTCGCTCACGATTTCGTTGGCGAAAGAATGTGCCTGGTCGAGAATGCCGGTCGCCTGCTTGCGCGCATCGACGATGATGCCTTCGGCTTCAGCCGTCGCTTGCTCAAGCTTTTTCTGCCCCCTGTCGGCAGCAGCGAGCCCTTCAGTGATCTGCTCCTGGCGCTCTTCGATCGCTCCGAGAATCGGCGGCCATATGAATTTCATACAGAACCAGACGAACACGAGCATCGCGATCGACTGGCCGATGAGCGTTAAATTAATATCCACGGTGGTCTCCTGAAATCACCATCGCTCGCCGGGGCGAACTGCAACGATGCATTCGCGAGTCTTAGCCTGTGGCTGCTTGAAACTGGGCGATGAACGGATTTGCAAAGGCGAAGAACAACGCGATACCGACACCAATCATTGCTACGGCGTCCAACAGGGCCACGACAATGAACATCTTCGTCTGCAGCATCGGCGCCAGTTCGGGCTGCCGTGCTGCGCCCTCGAGGAAGCGTCCGCCCAAAAGACCCATGCCGATGCCAACGCCGAGTGCGCCAAGACCAATCAAAAGTGCGACGGCAATTGCCGTCATGCCAATAACAATATCCATCAGGTTCTCCTCAACAGGATCATGTCTAAACGATTGAAATTAAAAGAAAATACATCTAATGCGATTCCGATGCCAGGCTTAAATATACTATGGTCAACATCATGAATATAAAGGCCTGCAGCGTCACAATCAGCACGTGGAACACCGCCCAGCCGAAGTGCAGCGGCAGCTGGTAGATGCCGAGCAGCGCGATCAGGATAAAAATGAGTTCGCCGGCAAACATGTTGCCGAACAGTCGCAAAGACAGCGATACGGGCTTGGCAATGAGCGCCACAATTTCAAGAATGAAGTTGAACGCGATGATGAGCGGCGCGGCGATGAGCCCCAACCCTTTTGTAGGCGGCGCAATCGGGTGCAGGGTTAGCTCGGCGACGAAGCCGAGAATGCCCTTGTTCTTGATCGTATAAAAAATGATCAGGAAAAAGACGGCAATCGACATGCCGAACGTGATATTAACGTCAGTCGTCGGCACGACTTTCATGTACGGGATGCCGGCCGCGCCCGCGATTAATGGGATCCAGTCGACAGGAATGAGGTCCATGAGGTTCATGAGAAACACCCAGACGAAAATCGTCAGGCCCAGCGGTGCGATCAACCGGCTCTTGCCATGGAAGGTATCTTTAACGCAGCCATCGATGAAGTCGACGATGATTTCGACCAGCGCCTGAAGCCGTCCGGGCTTGTCGGCCGAGGACTTCTTGGCGGCGCTTCGAAACCAGACCACGAAGACCAGGCCCAACAATATCGACCAGAACATCGAATCGACGTTGACTGTCATCGGGTTGCCAGCACAGTGATTCCACACCCATTCGCCTGCCTCGTCTTTGCAGACCTGCAGGTTTTGCAAATGGTGCTGAATGTATTCGCCCGAGGTTTGCGGGCCGTGTCCGCCTTCACTCACCATGCTTGGTTTCCATCTGTCCTGTCTATTGTTGTCCGTCGCGCATCAGGAGACCGGCAAGAGTCACCAGTTGCGCTGCAATGAACCCCGCGAACAGCGGCGCCGCCGCCAGCGGTTGCACCAGCACGAACACGGTGCCGAACATCAGCACAGTCAACGCCAGTTTGCCAAGTTCACCAATGTATGCCGCCCGCATCAGAGCGCCTGCCCCGGGATCCCGGCGCGGTACCGCAAGCCGCAATGCCAGGAACGCGTTCGGAACCACACAAGTCAAGCTGCCAAGCAGCGCCGAGTAGCCTGCGACATGTCCGTAAATACTCCAAAGCGCGACCGCCAGAACCGCCCCAACCCCAATTTGTCCAGCCAGTACCTTGAGCATGATTCCCTTGCCTCCGGCACTAAAAACGCCACGTCCGTCGGGCTAACCGGCGGCTTGTGGCGCTTGACTAACGTTTCCAGGCGGGTCTGCAAATCGCCCGCGCATTATAGTGTCAGCCCCTCGGCATGGCAACAGGATTCGGGCGCCTGTTGAGACCCGTTTTAGGCCGTTATTCGCAGTATTTATCGGCGTTTTCGTCTGCGTTGCCCGGCGCGCAAATCTGGCACCTTCGGCGCTCTGCGGTCGAGGTTCGGCTGCCTACTTAATATGCTTTAGAATCCCGTCGAGTTCATCGAGACTGTTATAGCTGATCACCAGTTTGCCCGAACCTTTCTCCGTGTGATTCAGGCGAACTCTGGCACCGAGTTTTTCCGACACTTCAATTTCCAGCCGCCGAATGTCCTTGTCTCCCGACCGCGTGGTCCTGGCGGACTTTCTGCTCCCTGCGTTGTCGAGCATACGCTTAACGAGGCGTTCGGTGTCGCGAACGGATAGTCCTCTCCTGGCAACCTGGCGCGCGGCGTCGTGTTGCTGCGCGGCATCGCTAATCGAGAGCAACGCGCGCGCATGTCCCATCTCCAGCTGTCGCGACTCGAGCATGGGTTTGACCTTGTCCGACAGGTCCCGCAGTCGCAGTATGTTGCTGACCGCCGCGCGTGACCGACCGACCGCCTCCGCCGCCTCCGCATGCGTCATCTTGAATTCGCCAATCAAACGCGAGAGCGCACGTGCTTCTTCGAGCGGATTCAAATTCTCGCGCTGGATATTCTCAATGAGCGACATCGCAATCGCGGCCTTATCGGGGACGTCGCGAATAATTGCCGGAATCTCATCGAGACTCGCCATCTGCGCCGCGCGCCAACGACGCTCGCCTGCAATGATCTCGTAGCGCTGTGCGCCGTTACCTTTGGCCAGCGGCCGTACGACAATGGGCTGCACGACCCCCTGCGCCCGTATCGAACTCGCAAGGTCTTCAAGCGAGTCCTGCCGAATATCAATTCGTGGCTGATACTCGCCGCGTTGCAACAGGTCGAGCGCAATATGCCGTAGCCCATCGGTCACCCTGACCCCGGTTACGGCACCTGTCTCAGCGACAGGCTTGCTCAGCAGTGCATCGAGCCCACGACCCAGTCGTCTTTTTCTAGGTGGCATTGCAATTCATCCTATACAGCTCGCAGCCGTTGCTCACGATCGTCTTCCTTGCGCAGAATTTCACCCGCAAGCGCCAGGTAGGAAATCGCGCCGCGCGAGGAACGATCGTGCAATAGCACCGGACGACCAAAACTTGGTGCCTCCGCGAGCCTCACATTGCGCGGTATGATCGTGCGGAACACTTTCTTATCAAAGTGCTCAAGCAAATGCATCGACACCTCATTTGCAAGATTAACGCGTGGATCGAACATCGTTCGCAAAATTCCGAATACTTCCAGTTCGGGATTGACCGAGTCGCGAACCTGCTCAATCGTGTTCAGCAACGCACTCAGACCCTCGAGCGCATAGTACTCGCACTGCATTGGAATCAGCACGCCGTCCGCCGCGGCAAGCGCGTTCACGGTGAGCATGTTTATTGACGGCGGACAATCTATCAGTATGAAATCGTAAAGACCGACAACGGGCGCGAGAGCCTTTTTGAGCTTCATCTCGCGACCGAATTCCTGCAACAGCTTAACCTCGGCGAGCGTCAGGTCCTCATTACCCGGCAATATAGCGTACCCGCCCTCGGGTGTTGAAACGATTGTATCAGCCGCCGACGCCTCCCCAAGTAATACATCGCACGCCGACAACTCCACTTCCATCTTATTAATGCCGCTGCCCATGGTGGCGTTGCCTTGCGGATCCATGTCGACGAGCAGCACGCGACGTTGTGTCGCCGCCAGGGATGCGGCCAGGTTGACGCAGGTCGTCGTCTTGCCGACCCCGCCTTTCTGGTTTGCTATCGCAATTATGCGTGTCATTAGTCTTACTTTGGCTGCATCAGCACGGCATGCCGCGACCCCTGTTCGAGACCTGGCACATCGAGCTCC